>JAYVXJ010000065.1:0-2651 GCA_043785285.1 Chitinophagaceae bacterium | reverse complement strand
GTATCAGGAAAGATTTCACCATTCCGCTCAACTACGCCTTTGGAAAGAAATTCCAGATTAACCTGATGGCAAATGCCCATTCCCGGAGGAACGACACTGAAATTATTAAATGATTTTTGTGCCCATTTCAAAAAAGAATAGCGTTCCTGGTTACGCTTATACTCCTCATCCATATTTCGGCTATATGCATATTCTGTTCCGAAATAATCTACCTGAACAGAATGGTCTATGATCAGATCCACCGGTATCAGCGGATTGATTTCATCCGGATTTTTTCCCTTTCTGGCTAATTCAGCCCTGAGCGAAGCAATATCTACTACCGCAGGCACACCGGTAAAATCCTGCATCAACACCCTGGCTGGTTTAAACGGAATGTCTTTGTCGGAACCTTTCGGTTTCCAATGCAAAAGGGTTTCTATATTTTCTTTGGTGACGGCAAAATCATCAAAATTTCGCAATGCGTTCTCCAAAAGGATGCGGATGGAAAAAGGCATCCTGCTGATAGCATGACCCTGCTTTTCGAGTTCAGGAAGACTGTAGTAGGTATATGTTCCGTTTTTGCTGTTGAGTAATTTTTTAATCTGAAAAGGATCTTTAGACATGATCAATTTTTTTAAAATGCCGTTCCTGATTTAACAGGAAAAATGTCATCTATGTTTTACGGGGGAAATATAGCAAAGGTATTGAACTGTTGGGCAGAAGCCTGATCGTTTGAATTGCGATTATTCTTAACTTAGCCGCCGCTGACTAAAATAGTTGATTATTTAACCATTAGCGGAAGTAGCTCATCTGGTAGAGCGACAGCTTCCCAAGCTGTAGGTAGCGGGTTCGAGCCCCGTCTTCCGCTCTATATTCTCCTCTCTCCTGTCATCCTGTCATTTCTCCTTTCTTTTAATGTATTTTTGCAGTCCTGCAATGCAGGAAGATCGCCCATGGAAGTACTGACCGCCAGAATGCACGATGAAAAAAGACAAGGGGAAGTGTATGCTCCGGAAACAAGCATCCCCATTTCGCCTGTCAAAAAATTTTATATTGAAAGCTATGGTTGTGCCATGAATTTTGCTGATAGTGAGATTGTGGCTTCCATACTGAATGGTAGCGGGTATGCAGCTACCCCTACATATATGGATGCGGATCTTGTGTTGATCAATACCTGTTCCATCCGCGAAAAGGCAGAACAGACCATCCGCAGCCGGCTTCATATTTTCCGGCAGGCAAAGAGATCTAATCCCGGCCTGCTCATCGGCGTATTGGGCTGTATGGCAGAAAGGCTGAAGTCAAAACTTTTAGAAGAAGAAAAACTGGTTGACCTGGTAATAGGTCCCGACGGATACAGAACGCTTCCGGTGCTGATAGAAGCAGCTGAAGGTGGACAAAAATCCGTTAACGTGTTACTCAGCCGGGAAGAAACGTATGCGGATATTTCGCCTGTGAGGCTCAACAGTAATGGAGTGAATGCATTTGTGAGCATCATGCGGGGTTGCAATAATATGTGTTCCTTTTGTGTGGTACCTTTTACACGCGGCCGGGAAAGAAGCCGCGATACAGCCTCCATCATCAACGAATGCAGCGAACTATTTGACAACGGATATCGGGAAGTAACGCTACTCGGGCAGAATGTGGATAGTTATCACTGGTATTCAGATAATGAACAGGAGGTGACCTTTGCGGTGTTATTGGAACAGGTTGCCAACATATCCCCGGAGCTGCGGGTTCGGTTTTCCACCTCTCATCCGAAAGATATTACCGATGACGTGTTGTTCGTAATAGCCAGGCACGAAAATATCTGTAACTATATTCACCTGCCGGTACAAAGCGGATCCAACCGGATATTGCAACTGATGAACCGGACGTATACGCGGGAATGGTATCTCGCCAAAGTCCGGAGGATCCGGGAGTTGATGCCCGACTGCGGAATCAGTTCGGATATCATCTCCGGGTTTTGTACGGAAACAGAAGAAGATCAGCAGGAAACGTTGTCGCTCATGCAGGAGGCACAATTTGACATGAGCTACATGTATTTTTATAGTGAACGGCCGGGAACCCTGGCTGCCAGAAGATATACCGATGATGTTCCGGAGGCAGAGAAAAAAAGAAGACTGGATGAGATTGTGAAATGCCAGAACAGGATCTCCCAATTGAGCAACAGGAAAGATATCGGCCGTATTTCCAAAGTGTTGATTGAAGGAGATTCAAAAAAAAGCACAGCGGATTGGATGGGAAGAAATAGTCAGAATAAAGTGGTGGTTTTTCCTAAGCAGGGCCATACCGTTCGTAAAGGGGATTATGCTCAGGTGCGTATTCTGGATTCCACCGGGGCAACCCTGATCGGCCAGGTGATCTGATGGGTGGAAAGGGCTATTTAATTGAAACAACATGGAACTTCAGTCAATAAAAAACAGGTTTGGTATTATCGGAAATTCTGCTGAACTGAATTATGCGCTAACCGTTGCAACCCAGGTTGCCAATACCGATCTGACCGTTTTGATATTTGGTGAAAGTGGAGTAGGAAAGGAAGTATTCTCGCATATTATTCATTCCCTCTCAGCCCGCAAACACAATCCATTTATTGCGGTGAATTGTGGCGCCATCCCCGAGGGAACTATTGATTCGGAATTATTCGGACATGAAAAAGGATCCTTTACCGGTGC
>JAYVXJ010000064.1:0-8758 GCA_043785285.1 Chitinophagaceae bacterium | reverse complement strand
CGGTCGGGATCACCAACGACAACGATCAGCATCCTGGACCGGGTAAGGAGAGAAGTATAGTAGGTTTTTGTTTCGCCAGCATTCAGTTTGCTTACGCTTTCTTCCGTACCATCCGGGTCTTTGGCATAATCCTTTCCTGCATACGCTGTTTCCTTTGCCATTTTATCAATGGCATAATCCGGTTGGGATGCCTGGGATTTCAGGTTGCTGATGGCATCCAGTTTAATGCGGTCAAATTCTTTACTGTCAAACATAGGTATGGTGAGGGCATCTACATACAGAGGCCAAACAACATCCAGATCACTTTTGATACAGTTCAACCTCAGGGAAGAATAATCCATTCCTGAACTTCCGCTGATTTCTGCACTGACTTTATCCAGCTTGTCCTTAAAACTATTTTTATCATCTTTGGCCGTACCACATTCCGTGAGGGCGGTCATTGCCATACTTTCTATACCCGCCTTATCTGCAGGATAATTCTGAACACCTCCTTTCAGGATGGTGCGTATTTCCACAATTTCATTTCCGCTGGGCTGAACGATCACTTTTACCCCGTTCACTGTCATTTCATAAGGCTCTTTATTCTGGGCAGTTGCCGGTAAAATAAAAGCCAGCGCCAGCGTGCTGCTTAAAAATATTTTTATAATCGGTTGAATACGCATGATTGATTTTTTTAAGGATTATAAACCGGGTTTGAAATCCGCTGATGCATTTAATTTTTTGTTCATAGCCGGATTAATGATCATTCCTGCCACATAGGGTTTACCGGTAATGTATCGGTTCACAAATCGTTTGATATCATCCCGGGTCACCTTCTGTAAATTGTTTTCATAATCTGTATAATAATCCAGTGACGTACTACACCAGGAATAGGTTACCTGACTGGCTTGGGCAGAAGGTTTTTCTTTTTCGCGGATGGCATTTCGGCGCAGGATCTGCTTTGCATCTTCCAGCTGGGCATCTGTATAATAATCATCATTCCCCCATTGTTTTACCTGGTTCAATATTTCATCGTTGCAGCCTTTCAACTTGTTGGGGTTGGGCATCAGATATACCATTACGGGGCCAACATATTTACAGGTTTGGTATTGTGCAGTGGCAAAACTGGTAAGTCCCTTATCCACCAGTGCCTGTTGCCATTTGGATGAGTTCATCCCCAGGATGGTAAAAAATACATCTGCTGCTACCGTGGAAGCAGAATCATGACGTGTATCGGGGCCCTGCCACCAGAACATTTCCAATGGTGTTTGGGCAATAGTAGATTCCTTCACAAAATAGGCTGTAGAAGAAAGTGGTGTGAATTCGGGAATTGGAAACTTAACCTGCGGATCGAATCCACTGGATTCCCAGCTGCCGAAAATAGTTTGCGCTTTTACAAATGCATCTTTATGCTTTACGTCACCGCAAATCACGAGAATGGAATTGTTCGGGAAATAATATTTATTCTTGATGATCATCATCTTTTCCGGTGTAGCCGTATTAATCACTTCGTGTACACCGATGGGATTCTTGCGGGTAATCAGATCGCCCCATAGTTTTTTCTGGCTTTCAAACCACAACTGGAATCCGGGATCACTTTCCGCCCGTTGGAATTCACCATCCACCACCGGTCTTTCTTTTTTCATATCGTCCGCCCGGTAAATCGGAAAACGGATAGCCGCATTCATGAAACGAAGGCCGGCATCCAGACTGTCCTTGTCGAATGTAAAAAAGTAGTTCACCCGTTCTCCACCGGTAGTTCCGTTCCAGATAGCGCCCAGTTCCTGGGTGCGTTTGAGGAGCTTTTCCTGATCCGGATAATCTTTATTTGCCTTAAAGAACATATGTTCAAAAAGATGGGAAAGCCCGCTGTATTCCGGGCCTTCGGTATAGGCGCCATTCTTTACGGCTATCTCAATAGTAGCAAGAGGAACTTTATTGTTCTCGATTACAACTACTTCCAGTCCGTTGGGCATTTTTTCCCAATAATAATTTTCTGGAAGACGGGGCTGGGCGAAACTAGCGGTTGACATTAACCCCATTGCCCATGCGAAGATGATTTTTTTCATTAAAGGAATTTTAAGTTAACCGAATTCATTATGACAATCTGAAAGTGGAACTAGAGGTCATTTTTACGGAATCTCCAGCTTACAAAAAATATATAGATAAGTAAATAAATAACGGCGATAGAAAGGTACAAAGGAATGTGTTGCTGCCAAACTGCGGTTTGATCAGGGGATAACATTTTAGGTGCAAAGGGTTGAGGGATGAGTTTGTCAGTAACTTCTTCCGGCAGATAATTCACCCAGTCTACCTTGTATTTATTTCTTCCCAGTACAACCACAAACTGTTCGACGATCATATACAGAAAGAAAATCCCCATGGCAAGACCTGCCCTCCGGATCATGATCGCAAAGATCATTGCGATCATGGAATACGAAAGCATTTCTATAAAAAAGAAAAAAACAAAACGGAATTGTACCCAGCCGGGATCTGCATTCCCGCGTTGTTGCGTATGGAAACCAAAATATAAACAGGTAAGGAATACGATGCCAGTTACAAATAGAGAGAGCAAAACCGTTTCCGTGATCTTGATGGAAATAAACCGGCCCCTGCTCCAGCCGTCAATGATATTCTGACGATGGGTGCGATAAGTAAATTCATTGGTTAACAGAGTGATGATGAAAATGGCAGGTATGAACAGCAGCATGCCTGCATTATAAGGAATCGTTTTCCAGACGTTCGGAAAAGAAAAGGGATTGCCCAGTATATTTTGTCCGTTTACTTTGGGAAATGTATTGTTCGTAACATCGAAGATCACATAGTTAAACGCCGGAATACAAACGGCTATAACGCCCAGCAGAATCCAGAAAGTGCGATAGTTCTTCACCTTCATCCATTCGATGCGGAGTGTATGGAGAAATGCATTCATGGGTTAATTGCTTACATTATTGGTAAGGGCGATGAATTCGGATTCCAGACTTTTTTTACGAAGTTGAATATGATTTAACACTACGCCGTGCTCAAAACAAAATTGATTTATAGTTCCGGCATCAGCTGATGATTGGTCCAGGAAAATCAGCAGGGTACTACCAGCTTCTTCCATTTTCTTAATTCCCGGAAATTGATTCAGTACCTCTTTTAGCTTTTCCATATTCTCTGCGCTCAGTTCCAGCCATTCTTCATTGCTCAAAACGGAACGCACACTACCGGAAGTGATCAACGTTCCCTGCTGGAGAATAGCTACGTGGGTGCATACTTTTTCTACTTCAGCCAAAAGATGACTGGCCAGGATAATGGTTTTTCCTTCTTTGGCGAGTTCAATGATCAGTTCCCGGATCTCCGCGATTCCGGAAGGATCCAGCCCGTTGGTCGGTTCATCAAATATCAGTACGGAGGGATTACCCAACAGGCAGGAGGCAATCGCCAGCCGCTGTTTCATACCGAGTGAATAGGTTTGAAATTTAGAATGCCTTCTTTCATTTAGGCGTACCAGTTTCAGTACGCGTTCAATATCTTCCTTAGGCCTTTCTTTAATGGCTGCAGTGATCTGCAGATTACGTTGGCCGGAGAGATAAGGATAAAAATTTGGTGTTTCGAGTAAGGTGCCAATCTCTTTTCTTTGTTTTTCTGAAGGTATTTTTTCAAACCAGGTGAAGCTTCCGCTTCTTGGCTTGAGCACATCCATTATAACGCCGAGTAAGGTGGTCTTACCGCTTCCATTGGGCCCCAGAATGCCGAAAACAGATCCAGGGGGAACGTTAAAAGACACGTCTTTTAGCGCCTGGATCTTTCCATAAGATTTGCTGATGTTATTTAAGGATAGAATAGAAGACATAGGAATGGTCATCGGGGAATGGTTCACTAAAGTAAGAAATAAAATGGCTCTGGCGCGATCTATTGAGGAGGAATGTGTTTCTCATGATAAATACTGGAAAAACCTCCAAGAACGGCAATACGCTGGTTGTTCCAGCTTAGTTTTTGCAGTTTCAGGAGATCGATATCGGACGGCAAAACCTTACGCGTATAGGGATTGAGGGTTCCACCTGCTTTTAAAGGTTCCGCATTTGGATCATATTGAAAATTGGGATCACATACGGTACCCCGGGGATACATGATGCCCGGTTGTCCTTTTCCACGCATGTCCAGGTTGCGGGGGTGATCGAGACCGATGGTGTGTCCATATTCATGCGCTGCCGTAGTGGAATTATGGAAGAGATTATCCAGTTTGAAATAGCCGGTATTGCAGTTGATGCCATCTACAAAAGAAACATGCGCCATGGAAAATTCCTCAATACGGAAATAATTGTTTTTTGGATCTGTATTATACCAGACCGTTTCGGGGTTGATATCCGGCACATAAAATCCATTAATTACAAACTCCACATTTACTTTGGTCCACCGGATACGAGCTGTTCCCCGGGCTTCGTTCCAGTGATTGGCGATATCGGCTGCGATAGCGGAGGCCAGCTCTTCTGTAGCTACGTCGCCATAGAAATAAAAATCAGAATAAATGATCAGTTTATTTGAGTCTGTATGCAATTCTGTTTCTCCCATAAAAGTAAATCGTAGGGGGCCGGATTATAAAATAAAATCAGGGAAGTACTTCCTGTAATTTTTTAGTCAGGTCCTCTCCGCGCAATCCTTTGGCAATGATCTTTCCCTCTTTGTCGAGCAAAAAGTTCATGGGGATTCCCTGAACACCATACAAGGCTGCGGCATCAGATTTCCATCCTTTCAGATCAGCCATCTGCGTCCAGTGGAGGCCATCATTTTTAATGGCTTCTTTCCATTTATCCTTTTTTGTATCCAGCGAAACGCCCAGGATATCAAATCCTTTATCGTGAAACTGATGATAGGCTTTTACTACAGCCGGGTTTTCCTGCCGGCAGGGACCGCACCAGCTGGCCCAGAAATCCACCAGCACATATTTGCCTTTGAAAGAAGTCAGCGCTATGGGTTTACCATTTATATCGGTTGACGTAAAGTCAGGAGCTGGCTGACCAATCGCAGTTTGCCGGGCTTTCTGCAATGTCTCGTTAATCTTGCGGCCATAATAAGCTGACTGGATAGCAGGATCCAGCATTTTATACAGGCTGTCCAACTGGTTGGGATCCGCATTGTAGGAGAAATTGCTGTAGATCTCAAAGGCTGCGATATTGGATGCCGGATGGCTTTTTGTGTATTCAGCAATTATCTTTTTTTGTTGCTGATCAATCGTATCATACAACTTATCCAGACTGTCCATGCTTTTTTTATCTTTCCTTGATCTTGCTTCCCGGTATAGCTTATCCGTTGCAGTTGTTCGTTCATTTATGATTTTCAGGTTTCCCTTTTCAAAACGATCGTATTCATCCTGGGCAGGTGTGCCAGAAATCAGGGCATCCTCCAGGGAATCTATTTTAAGGAGCATGGATAATTTGCCATTCTCCAGAAAGAAACCGTTATGGTATTCAATCTCTCCTGCTTTCTTTACGCCCAGTAAGCAGAATTCCGCTGAATCCGCCTTTCCTTTGAAAGTAAAATATCCATGATCCAGTTTTGCAGAATCTGTTTTATGATCTGCTGATTGCCGGTGCAGGATATAAACCATACCGGTATCCTGTCCGGTGATTTTACCGATTATGGCAAAGCTGTCGAACTTCTGAACATGCTGCTCTTTACCAGATTCTGATGAGTTGCACGCAACAAAAAAAAGAGAAGCACAAACGATACCCGCAATAAAAACGTTTTGCATATGGAAGATTTAATTTCTAACAGGTTTACCGGTTTTCAAAACACTCTGCAATCTTTCGAGCGTTTTCTTTTCTCCGCACAGGGATAGAAATGCTTCCCTTTCCAGGTCGAGCAGGTACTGCTCTGTCACCTCCGCAGGTTCACTCAAGTCGCCTCCACACATGACGAACGCGAGCTTTTTAGCTACCAGCACATCGTGATCTGTTGCATAATTTCCTCTCCACATCCCGTTGATACCGGCATAGAGCGCGCCCAGTGCTGACCTGCCCAATACTTTTACATCTTTGCGAAGCGTAGGGGCCATATAACCATCCTGATACAATTCCAGCGCAGCGGTTTTTGCATCCGCGATCCGGCGATCGGGATTTATAGATACCACATCCCTGTCTTTTTTCAGTATGCCCAGGTCGAATGCTTCGAAAGCAGAAGTGGAAACTTTTGCCGTGGCAATGGTAAAGAAACGGTTCTTCAGTGTGATGGTATCAGGCTCATCGTGGTGCTGTTCATCGGATGCGCGCAATGCAAACTCTTTGGTACCACCGCCTCCGGGAATGAGCCCTACGCCCAATTCTACCAGTCCGATATAAGATTCTGCTGCAGGAATTACTTTGTCGGCGTGCAGACTCAATTCGCAGGCGCCTCCGAGACTGAGTCCGTGTGGGGCCACCACCACCGGTATGGCGGAATATCTGGCACGCATCATCGTATTCTGAAATAAACGCACCGCCATATCCAGTTCGTCAAATTCCTGTTCCACCGCCAGCATGAAGATCATGCCCACATTGGCGCCAGCAGAAAAATTTTGTCCTTCGTTGGCAATCACAAGCCCTTTATATTTTTCTTCCGCCACGCCGATGGATCGTTGAATGCCTTCGAGCACTTCACCTCCAATGGTTCCGAGTTTCGTATACCATTCCAGGCCCAGCACTTCATCCCCGAGATGATAAAGCCTCGCCGCACTGTTTTTCCAGATCGTCTGGTTTTCAAAATTTTTCATCACGATGAACGCGCTGCTGTCACCTGAAACTGCAGATACATATTCTTTCTTACCAGGAGAATAACAAAACTTTTTCCCATTCTCCACTTTATAAAATTGCTTGAATCCTTTGGAAAGCATTTCTGGAACCCAGGGGGCAACGGTATATCCTGCAAATTTCATTTTCTGAATGCTTTCTTCCACACCAAACAGATCCCAGGTTTCAAAAGCCCCTATTTCCCAGCCAAAGCCGGCTTTCATCGCATCATCCACGCGATAAACCTCATCACTGATTTCCGGAATGCGGTGAGAGACATACGCAAACAATGCGTAATGAAAATCGCGGTAAAAATCTCCGGCCTTATCTTTTCCCTGAATAAGGATTTTTAATCTTGCTCCCAGCTCTTCCATCGGTTTAGCTGCTTCAAGCGTAGCGAAATTGGCCTTAGTTCCCGGTTTATATTCAAAGGAAGAAAGGTCGAGGGTAAGTATTTCTTTTTCTCCTTTCTCGTTTTTTCGCTTGGAAAAAAATCCCTGACCGGTTTTATCCCCGAGCGAGTTTGTAGAGATCATTTTATCGAGCCACGCAGGAATGCTAAATGTATTCCGCGCTTCATCATTCGGGCAATTATCATATACACCCTTGGCTACTTTCACCAACGTGTCAATGCCCACCACATCAGCTGTGCGGAAAGTGGCGGATTTAGGCCGGCCAATGACAGGCCCCGTAAGGGCTTCCACCTGATCGATGTTCAATTCCAGTTTATCCATCAATCCGAAAATGGCCATGATGCTGAATACGCCCACACGGTTGGCAATGAAAGCGGGGCTGTCTTTACAAAGCACAGTGGTTTTTCCCAGGAACAGATCACCATAATGCAGCAAAAATTCCACCACTTCCGGATCGGTATTTGGCGTAGGAATAATTTCCAGCAGTCGCAGGTAACGCGGTGGGTTGAAAAAATGCGTGCCGCAAAAATGTTTTTTAAAATCATCCGACCTGCCGGCGGTCATCAGATGAATCGGAATTCCGGATGTATTAGAAGTGATCAGTGTTCCGGGGTTGCGGTATTTTTCCACCTCGGAGAAAATGCCGGTTTTAATATCCAGTCGTTCCACAACTACTTCGATGATCCAGTCGTATCCCCCGAGGTCTTTCATATTGTCACTAAAATTTCCGGTCGTGATTTGTTTAATCACGTCCTGTGTATAGACAGGAGAAGGGTTCGATTTTACGGCGGCCGCCAACGCCTCATTCACTACCCGGTTCTTCACCGATGGATGATCCAGCGTAAGATTTTTTGCTTTCTCAGCTTCATTTAATTCGGAAGGCGCCCTGTCTAACAGTAATACGCGAACGCCAACACCTGCAAAAAGACAGGCAATGCGGGAGCCCATGACCCCACTACCCAATACCGCCACTTTTTTTATGATTCTTTTCATAACCTGGTCATTAATAATTTATGAAACGTTAGCGCCCGCATTTATTTGCTCATCGGGTGCAACAAAAATCAGTTTTCCATTTTTATTTTCCGCCATCAGGATCATCCCATTGCTTTCAATACCTCTCATTTTACGAGGGGCGAGATTGGCGACTACCACCACTTGTTTTCCTACAATATCCGCCGGATCAAAATGCAAAGCGATTCCGGATACGATGGTTCTTTTTTCAAAACCCAGGTCCACTTCCAGCTTCATCAGTTTATCGGCTTTGGGTACTTTTTCTGCCTGGGTAATGATACCGGTTTTCAGATCCAGTTTAGCAAAATCTTCATATTGAATTTCCGGTTTCTTTTCCGGAACAACAGCAACAGGTTCCGCAGCTGCATTACTATTGGGTTTCACTGAATTCTTATGCAATTTTTCCATCTGAGCCTGAATTTCTTCATCTTCGATTTTTCTGAAGAGTAGTTGCGGTGCGCGGAGACCATACCCCATTTTCAGCAGGTCTGTTTTGCCGGCATTCTCCCATTCCAGCATTCTGTCCACCACTTTCATCATGTGCAGCATTTTCTTTGCGGTGATGGGAAGAAAGGGATTGATCAATATAGCCAGGTTTGCCGTGAG
>JAYVXJ010000063.1:0-2667 GCA_043785285.1 Chitinophagaceae bacterium | reverse complement strand
TAAACCGTAGTACATGAAAACGATTTCTACCCTTGTTTACCTGCTTGTTATTGTATCTATTTGCGCAGCAAGTGCTGTTCTTTATCTTAAAGAGGAATACAATATTTCTGCCCTGTTGACCATTACCTGGATCGTTTCACTGACCGTGTGGATTAAAGCGAATGGCATATTGGAAGATAAGAAAGCGACTATTCAGTAAGGTATATGGTGGATGGTTGATGGATACCAGGTGCGGGGTTCGCATATAAAGTCCATCAACCGTCAACTCCTTAGCGAGGTGATTGTACTATCTTGTATTCAACCCTTCGGTTAATCTCGCGTCCGGAAGGATTATCCACGCCATCAATGGTTTCCGGTGCAATCGGACAGCATTCACCCATAGCCTTACCCAGCAGCCGGTTTGCCGGTACCCCTTTCTTTACCAGGTACCTTATACAGGCATTCACACGTTTCTGCGCCAGGCGTATATTATAAGCTGTACCTCCGATACCGTCAGTATATCCTTCCACCTGAATGACCAGCTCAGGATATTTATGCATCATCCTGGCCAGCGAATCCAGGTTATCATGCGCCGAATCGCTCAGCACCGCTTTTTTATAAGCGAAATTTCCCACCCTCGACGATCTCGTAAGGGATTTAAACAATTGACTAAGTTCACTTTCCGGATCCACCAGCGTTTTCATACAGATGGGTTCATTCATCAATGAATCCTTTCCGCTTATTATTTGCAGATCGAAATCTGAATCTTTCCACACATATCCCCGCTTACCTGCACTGATTTTAAAATGTGCCGTATTATGAAGCTCAAAATAATATTTACCTGCACTGTCTGTTATATATTTACCCAACAGCCGGTCCGGGTGGCGGTTATCAATTACCGTTAGTGCAGCATGATCAACCGGTTTTCCTGTTCTGCAATCAACTACCGTTCCCTTAACATAGCGGGCATTGTTTTCCTTAACAGAAAATAACGCAAGGCAACAATCAGATGACCGGTCCGAACTCATCCAGCCGGCGTTCCATATATTTTCATCATCCGTACTTACGTAATACAGGTCATCTTTCGATGAATTCAGCGGGGCACCGGCATTTTCCGGTTTTTGCCAGTTGGATAAATTAAAATTCCCTTTGGCATAAAAAAGATCATAGCCGCCCATGCCTATACGCCCATTCGTAGAGAATACGAGCGTGCGGGATTTATCATGAAAATACGGCGCCTGCTCGTCATCTTGTGTATTGATCACATTACCGAGATTTTGCACCTGTATCACGTCCAGATTAGTATCCAGTGAAGCATACCAAAGGTCATACCCTCCGTAACCACCCTGCCTGTCAGACGAAAAAATAAGATATCGCGCATCGCCGGCAAAATCCGGCTGCGCACTATTGCTACCTTCCAGATTCAATGGTGCCGGGGCTTTAACGGGTTTTGACCAGCCTGCTTCGGTTTGATGACTAAGAAAAATCGCCGATTGGGTTTTACCATGGGTCCTGGTCCACCGGGTAAAGAACATATGTTTTCCATCCCGTGTAAAAGTTGCCATTCCATTATTTTCTCCTGGCTGTGCATCCATTTTTATCTTCGCAGATTGGGATAGTGGATCATTCCCCTGCTTCGATTCAAACAAGGCATTGCTATACTGCGGCTGTCCGTTTTTATCGGTTTCTTTTTTTACCGCAGTGAAAGCGACTTCATCTCCCTTTTTCAGGGCAAGGGCATAAGCTGATTTATTTTTGACATTCGTATATGGGCTTAAGATAAACCGGTCAACGATATTTTCAGATTGTGCCTGAATAAAACGAAGGCTCTCCAATTCCCTGTCTGCCCCAATCAGCAAGTCATCCATTTGTGAATGTTTTTCAAGGAAGAGCGTAACTTCTTTGATAGCTTCGGCAAATTTATTATTTGCACGAAGGGTTACCGCATACCAGTATCCCGATGCCGGATAAGCCTTGGAAGAAAAGCTTGTGGCTTCTTTATAATATCTTTCTGCTTTTTGATAATCATTGATCATCCGGTAACTCTCTGCCAGGTGATAAACCGCTTCTTCATGCGGATCCAGGTTGGCCTTACCTTTTACCTTTTTTTCAACAGCAAATGGTTGTGATTTGGGTCGCGAATTTTTTTCTGTGGCCAGGTATTTTTCATAAACCTGAGAAGCTTCGTAATAGTTCTGGCTGCTGAATAGGTTTTCTGCCTGATTAAAATAACCGGCGTATCGCTGGGCTTGTATAGTAATACTGAGGAGAAGTAAGCTCAGGCTTATTGATAAAACAGGCTGCAGGATTGGTTTGGTTTTCACGTCGCGTTGTTTTTAACAGGAATCGGTTTAGGAAAAGTTTAAAATCTCGGACAATAAAATTTATTTGTGGACATGCCTGATTTCCCTTTGCCAACAAAGGAAATCGAAAGCTCCAGGCTGTTTCCTTTTGTTCCTAATGCCCCTTTATTGGAAGTATCCACATCATAGCTTACGCCGAACGTAAGCCCCTTATAATAAATTCCTGCAAAAGGCGCAACAGCATCATTCAGGCGGTAATAGGCACCAAACATAAAATCCGTTTCTTCACTGGCGTACATCTGAAAATACGCACCCGCCATCTTCTCCTCAGCATCTCCTTCTTTCATATAGATCGCAGCAGGTACAATACTCAGCAGGTCCGATG
>JAYVXJ010000062.1:0-2667 GCA_043785285.1 Chitinophagaceae bacterium | reverse complement strand
CTGCTACTTTTATAATCGGAGTAAGGGGAGATACCCTGAATAAGGTGGATTCGAAGGGATTAAAACAGGGGAAATGGGTGAACCATGTAGATGAACTGCGGGGAGAACCGGGTTATGAGGAAGAAGGAGAGATTAAAAACAACCGGAAAGAAGGTCCCTGGCGTATCTATAGTCTGGAAGGTGATCTGAAAGGTCTGGAATTTTACCGATGGGGAAATAAGGACGGGACTTGCCAGTATTTCAGTCCCTCGGGCGCTTTGGTTCGGGAAGAAGGTTGGCGTGCCTTGAATCCCGAGAAATTATATGATACCCTGGTAGTGGAAGACGTTGATCACCTCGATCAATATCATACGGTGATCGTGAAGAATGAGGGCGTGGCGATTAAACACGGCATTTGGAAATTTTATAACCCGTCCACCGGTATGATTGACCGGACAGAAACCTTTACGATGGGAAAATTCGAAATACCCAAATCACCAGCCGTACGGGATTCGACACAGCTAGCCAATCAAAAGATGGTGAAGCCGAAGGAAGTGCAGGACTTTGAGAAAAAAAATGCGGGCAAGAAAAAGATCCGGGTCAGGGACGGACAAACGAATTAGCCAGGATTTTTTTCCGGCGACTTGGTTATGACCAGCACCTTATCTATCCGTTGGGCATCCATGTCTAAGATCTCAAACTTAAAATCTTTCCATTCCATCCGCTCTCCGGTTTTAGGAATGTGTTCCAGCTGATGCAGAACGAATCCGGCGAGCGTATCAAATTCATGTTCTCCCTCATTCATCCATTCCGTCTTGTCGAAATACACCAGAAAATCATAGAACGGAATTTGTGCGTCTACCAGATAAGATCCGTCTTCCCTTCTCACAATTTCATAATCAATCATATCCGGTTGGGGAATATCGCCCACGATGGCTTCCAGGATATCATTCAGGGTGATCATCCCCAGGAGACTGCCGTATTCATCCACAATGCAGCAGCTATGCGTTTTGGATTGCTTGAATTTTTCAAGTACCTGATATGGCGAATTATTTTCGGGAACAAAAATAGCGGGCTTCATCAGGTCTTTAAAAAGCGTTGAATCATCAGCTACATAAAGGTCTTTGATGGATACCATGCCTTTAATATTATCAATCTGACCATCGCAAACCGGATATACGGAATGCGGTTCCCGCAGGATCTTTTCCTTAATCATCACTTCGTTTTTATGCAGGTCGAACCAGATAATATCACTGCGGTGCGTCATCAGGGATGTGATGTTGCGGTCGCCCAGGTGAAAAACCCGTTCAATGATTTCCTGTTCGGCTTCCGCAATAGTACCCTGTTCGGTTCCTTCATGGATGATGGCCTTGATCTCATCTTCCGTTACATGGCTGTCCGTGGAAGGGTTGATAGAAAAGACGACAAAAAAAAGATTGCTCAGCCAGTTCAGCAAAGCCACTATGGGATAACCGATGCGGGAGAGTATTCGCATCGGGCGGGCTACGCCACGGGCGATTCGTTCAGCCATAAGCAGGCCAATTCTTTTGGGTATCAGTTCGCCGAAAAGAATGGACAGGAAAGTAACCATGATCACGATCAGCACGGTAGAAATGCTGGCTGCATAATGATAAACGTAAGGAATTTTTTCAACGTAGGGTTTCAGGTAAACACTGAATTTTTCTCCTGAATAATAACCGGTAAGGATGGCGATCAGGGTAATGCCGATCTGGGCTGTGGAGAGAAAGAGCTCCGGATTTTCCGTGAGGTTCAATGCTGATTTTGCTTTCAGATCCCCTTTGGAAGCCATGTCTTCCAACTTGGATTTCCGTGCAGAGACGAGGGCGATCTCCGCCATTACAAATAAACCATTCAAAAAAATCAAACAAAAAAGAATAACGGTCTCTATCATGGTGTAATCTTACTTTAAACTAATAGTTCCAAACTGTTTTTTGAAAAAAAAGCTCATCAGATATCCGATCGTACTGCCTATTAATGCACCTCCAAAAACATCCAGGGGAAAGTGAACGCCTACATAAACCTGCGCATAGCTAATAATCAACGCCCATAGAAATAACAGCCAACGCCAGGAACCGGTTTGATTTAAAGTTATAAAAATAAAGAAAGCAATGGCAAAGTGATTACAGGCGTGCGAAGAAGTGAAACTGGAGCTTTGAGGGCAATAATTTACCAGTATCCGCACCTGATCCGCCAGTTCCGGATTCCTGCAGGGCCGGGTCCGGAAAATGAGATTCTTCATGATGGTGCTGCTGCATAAATCGCTGATGATGGCCGTCATAATCAGGGTCGCTGACCACCAGAGCCCCTTCCTGCCAAAATTCACGAGGGCCAGAACCAGCAAAAACAAATAAAAGGGAATCCAGAATTCAGCCTGACGCACAAAGGTAAAAACCAGATCAAATACCGGATTAATCCAGTCCTGGTTAATCTTATGAAAAAGCCAATGATCAAGTCTGATGAGTTGCTGGAAAATAGCTGATTGATTTCCGGATAGGAGTAAAATCATAATTCCAGAATAATTGCTCTAATTTTAAACCTCATATTTAAGTTTATGTTCACAGGGTTAAAGATACCTAAATTGAGCCGATGGATTTTTTGGACCGGCTTTATTTTTTTGATATTGATGAGTTTGCTCCGGTTGATTTTTTATTTTTCTTTTAATCATCC
>JAYVXJ010000061.1:0-2667 GCA_043785285.1 Chitinophagaceae bacterium | reverse complement strand
TTGCTGTTGAAAAGGAGATCTCTCGCAGCAGGGGGTCAGAAAGATCATCAAATGGTGGTTTTCTTCCGGGATTTTTTAAAAATAATCCTGGGCATAATTGGCGTATTAATGATCCTTAGTATTGCCTTCGGATTTGAAGTGAGTAAACTGTGGACGGGTTTAGGTATTGCCGGCGTTGCGCTCGCGTTGGCTACCAAGGAAAGTATTGAGAACCTCATCGCATCCTTTATTATATTCTTCGATAAGCCTTTTCAAACCGGCGATATATTGAAAGTGAATAATATTACAGGTACGGTTGAAAAAATCGGTCTCCGTAGCACGCGGATCAGAACAGATCAGAAAACCTATGTTACTGTACCCAATAAACAAATGGTGGACAGTATCGTGGACAATCAAACCCTCCGGACCCAGCGAAAAGCAGAGATCCGCCTTCAGTTGGATTCTTCAACCCCGTCAGCCACGATTCTCCAGCTGATAGAAGAAACCAGGCGCTTGCTGACTGAAACGTATATTGACAATCCAACGGTTTTCCTGATTGATATTTCCGGAACTGCCTTTCAACTGAATATAGATTATTTTACCCCACCTATTACAGCAGAAGATTTCAACGAGATCAAACAAAAGGTAAACCTGGAAATATTGAAACTGTTGGAATCCCTCAAGATTCCGCTTTCCGGATCCAGTACGACGGTGAAGATTGTAGGAGAAAAAATTTGAAAATGGGGAATAGCTCAGAAGCAGAAGAAATATATGGCAAGGGAATTTTTTGAGAAAACGTGTTGGAACTAAGTCTAAAGGCCAATCATTTTCAAATTGCCTAATTTTCAAATTTTCCCATTACCTTATCATCGCCTTCATTTCCAGCAAAAAACTCCTGACCTGCCCGAGCTTTTTGATTGACTCAAATTTTTCTTCGGCTTTTTTATTTTTCTTGAGAAAGTCCTTTGCGCCTTCAATGGTGTATTTGCGCTGACGGAGCAGATGATAGATCAGGTGCAGATTTTTTATATCGACGGGCCGGAAATAACGGTCCCCTTTTTTATTTTTCTTTGGTTGAAGGATGCTGAATTCTGTTTCCCAGAAGCGCAGGAGGGACTGATTCACCCGGAACATTTCAGACACTTCCCCCATGGTATAATATTGTTTTTGGAAAAGCAATTCATCCTCGGGAATCTGGATCAGATCTGCTTCTTCAGCAATCTGGCGAATGGATTTTCTACCCCTGCCCGACTTGATTTTCAAATACGGTTCTGCAGGTTTTCCACTGGAAACCGCAGTTTCGGGAAGCGGAGCAATCACCTGATTTTCCGGATGTTTGAGTTTCTTTATCCTGATCCCGATATTTAATGGCTTATCCTCCTGACCAGAAGGGAGGTCCTGACGAAGAGGCGTTTCTTCAACAAATTTCATTGAGATCTGGGAGACGGTATCCATGATTGTACCAAAAATAACAAAAACTATTCCGAAACACTCTAAAGATATCCGAAAAATCTAATCGAAGCTCTGGTTGCTGGCGGAAGCCAGCTTGAGCAGTCGGTCGTATTGCTCCGGGGTGATATCGTTATAAAAATAATAAACGGGGTCAACCGGTTCACCATTGCGATGCACTTCGTAATGGCAGTGAGGGCCTGTACTTTTGCCAGTGCTTCCTACCCATCCGATGATTTCACCTCGTTTTACCTTTTGACCTGAATGAACTTTAATCCGGAACATGTGTCCGAATAAGGTAGAATATCCGTATCCATTATGAATGACCACATTGTTTCCATAACCATTCCCGGTGTTGCCTGCTGTTTCTATAGTTCCGTTGGCGGTGGCATAGATGGGTGTTCCCAGAGGAGCTGCAAAATCAAGTCCGGCGTGAAATTTAGTGGTTTTATAAACCGGATCCACCCGGTATCCGAATCCGGATGCAATCCGCTTCAGGTCCTTATTGCTCACGGGTTGTATAGCGGGCGTACAGGCAAGCAACAGTTCTTTATTTTTGATGAACCCATTGATGTCGTTATAGGATTTGGACTGGGCATTAATCCGGGATTCAAGGGTGTTTAAAGAATGTACGATAGACGTGGCCAGGTTTTCCTGATCCATTCCCTGAACCAGCAGTATTTCCTGCTCCTTGGCCAGGTTTTTCGCTCTCGCACTATCCGGGATGGGGTTGGCTTCAAAAATAGCCCGGTACACTTCGTTGTCCCTTTTTTCCAGACCGCCAATCTGGTCCTGCATTTTTTTCAGCTGGGCATTCAATACATAATAATTGTCTTTCAGCGCTTCATTGGTCTGCATCAGGCGCTTTTCGTTTGCAGATGGGAAATAGCGATAGGCCAGGGATACCAGGATCAGGGCGGTAACAATGGAAGCGGATAAAAAACCAAGTATACGTAACAAGGTTACGCGAAGCGGAGTCTCAAGTTTTTCGTACCGGAGGGTATTGGTATTATAGTAATATTTGATCTTTTTCATGCAGTCCCATGGTACACGCAGTCGGTTTACGAAAATGATTGCTGTACCTTTGCAGCGCCTGATTAATAACGCAATTGTACAAATTATTATCCTTTTATAATCCTCCAACCAAAGATAGTCTGTTAAAATATGATGGGAAGCGCTGAGATACGGGATAAATTTCTTGATTTTTTCAGGTCGAAAGGCCATGTTATTGTCCCCTCT
>JAYVXJ010000060.1:0-8812 GCA_043785285.1 Chitinophagaceae bacterium | reverse complement strand
GGTCACTTCATCGTAATGACGACCCATGAAACGCTTGACGGAGGTAATGGTGTTGACCGGGTTGGTGATGGCCTGGCGCTTGGCGGGATCTCCCACTTTGCGTTCGCCATTTTTTAAAAAAGCAACCACGGATGGCGTGGTTCTGCGCCCTTCGTCGTTGGCAATGACCACCGGTTCATTCCCTTCCATAACGGCAACACAGCTATTTGTGGTACCGAGGTCAATTCCGATAATTTTTCCCATATAATTGATTTACTTTAAGATTAATGATAAAGATTCATAACTGGATGTCAATCATTATGCCATGCAGCCCAGAGTGTAAAAATGGCAGTAAATTACAGGACAATTGATTATCATGGCCCGGGAAATCAAATCTGCAGCCGACATTTTGCTTCCGGCACCAGCCGAAACCGTTAATGATTATAAGGACCGGCTGGTTAAGCTGATCCCTTCCGAGATCATTACCGCTTATGTAACCCTGAGGGGATTGATTACCGTTCCGGATATTCCCGGAAATAAATGGCTGCTTTTGTGGATCGTTTTCGGCATACTGGTGATCCTGAATCCCCTGTATTTATATTATATCACCAACGTGAAGAAAGCAGGCCAGATCGTTTTTTCCTCCTTTGCCTTTGTACTATGGGTGTTGGTTATCGGAGGACCTTTTACAACCGTTCTTGGGTTTCCTTCGGAATACATAGGGTCTATTTTGCTGGTGATCTATACGCTGTTTATCCCCTTTGTATATAAGGGGTAACCGGAGTTAATTGACCTGGATAATTAAAAATTGACAATGAAAGAACCAGGGTCAATTTTTTTTAAACAGTCTCTTGAATAAAAAAAGCAATATATAGGGCCAGGCAGTCAGGTCTGAATAAGCGCTGCTGGCCATCACCCAATTCATTTTATTTTTCCAGGAGATTTTTTCCGTACTCAAGCGGTGAAGCCAGTTTTTCCGGATTTTCTTTTCTATAGCCAGTGAACGAATGATGCCGGGAGTAGCCTGGGGAAGACCTTCGGCATATCGCCGGTGCCAGCGAAGGGTATATTCAACCCATTCATTTCCGAAGTTGCCTCCTTCCGTAAAGTGCATGATGTCTATAGAAAAAAGGACCACTGCTGTATATTTCGCGCTCACCTGAAATGAAAAATCGATGTCATACAAATGAAATCCCTTTAACAACTGCTCATTGAAATGCACGGTTTGCCAAACTTCACTACGGATACAAATAAAAACACCATCCACATTAACCACCGGTTCAAGTAAAGACTCCTTCGGATTGGAATAGAGATGGATAGTATCCCCATTTTTGTCCCGGTGAAATATATGGCTGCAATCGTACGCCCTGATGCCGGTAGACCATCCCGAAGGGGTCTTGCTTTTATATTTCGAACCAGCCACACCAACCATCCCAATCTCCGGATCGGTTTCAAATACAGATAACAGCTTTGCAGACCAGTTTCGGGTTTGGAAACGAATGTCCTCATGCATAAAACAGAGATAAGGGTATCTGGCCTGCTTTCCCAGAATATTATACACTTCCGCAATGGGTTTTGGCGAAACAAGATTGTCCCAGATCAGTAATTCATAAGGAAGACCGATGGTTTCACCGATGTTTATTTTCAAAGCATCCAGATAGGACTTATTGATAGAGCAAATGATGATGGAAAACATATTCAAAACCAGATTTGATGGAATTCAGACCTTCTCTGTAAATTGTACGCTTCTTGAAACAATGTAAATGCAAAATAAGTCCTTTGGCAAAAATATCATTCATGGAATTGGTTCCCGGCTGGGTAAAATGTTTAATAACCCCTACGGGGTAGTCAATATTAACCCGGTCAGGCGTATTTATTATAAACACCTGGCACCGGGAAAAGTGCGAACGCACCGGCTTTTCGGAAAAAATATTGATTTTCTAAGTTCCACTGAGCTCCTGCATGGATTGAAGGAGATATTTGTAGATGAAATCTATAAACAGGAACTGCCTGCTAAACCATACATTATTGATTGCGGTGCGAATATCGGGTTGAGTGTTATTTATATGAAACGATTATTTCCAGATGGAGAGATCATTGCCTTTGAACCGGATGAGCAAAATTTTAAGTTGCTGGAAAATAATATACGGTCTTTTGGTTATACCGATATTGTTCTGAAAAAGGAAGCTGTTTGGGTGGAGAATACAACAATGTCCTTCTCTGGTAGGGGATCCACTGAAAGTAAGCTGATTTCTAATTCCTTAGATCAAACTTTTCCAGTGAAGGCGGTTCGATTGAAGGATTTCATTAATAAAAAAATTGATTTTCTGAAAATTGATATTGAAGGTGCTGAATATAATGTCTTACTTGACATATCTGAGAATTTGCATTTTGTACAGAACTTATTTTTAGAATATCATGGTAATTTCAAGGAGAATTATCAGTTAAATGAACTACTGGTTATCCTGTTGAATAATGGATTCGATTATTATATTAAAGAAGCAACTTCGGTTTACAGAACACCTTTTTACAGGTCATTAAACGCAGGAATTCTTTACGATATACAATTAAATATTTTCTGCTTTCGCCGTAATTCCTGAAATGATTGGCATTCTTTTACAACTTTAAACATTTAATAGATGAATGATTTAGAACAATTCTTTTTTAAGAACGATCACAGGATGATCCATAAGTGGAGACATTATTTCGAGATATATGACAGGCATTTCCAGCGTTTAAGAGGCAAAAAGATCAATATACTTGAAATTGGTGCTGCCCATGGGGGATCTCTTGAAATGTGGAATGATTACTTTAAAGGGAATGCAGCGATTTTTTCGGTTGATATAAATCCGGAATGCAAAAAATTTGAAAATGAATATACTAAGGTATTTATAGGTTCACAAGAGGATAAACATTTTTTAAGGCATCTGCATGATGTGCTACCTGACCTTGATATTCTTATTGATGATGGTGGTCATACCATGAAGCAACAACTGACTACATTTGAAAATCTTTTCGACAAAGTGAAAGATGATGGAATCTATCTGATTGAAGATCTTCATACCTCTTATTTCAAATATTTTGGCGGAGGGTATAAGAAAAAGCGTTCTTTCATTGAATTCAGTAAAAATTTTATAGATAAACTTCATGCCTGGCATACAAAGGATATTCCTATCGACGATTTTACTAAATCAGTCCACTCTCTCCATTATTATGACAGTATTTTAGTAATTGAAAAAAGAAAAATTACACCTCCATTTGATGTTAAATCAGGAGTTCCATCTATAGAGGATAAATTGGCCGAAGAGTTGATTGTAAAAAAGTAATAATGGTCAAGTTTTTCTTCTTCTTTTACTTTCTTTTTCCGGCAATTTTTATTAGGGTTGTTTAGAGATGACCTTTAAACCTGGCCTTATTCTTCTGATTTGCATCGGAATGCTAAATTCATATGGACAAAGATCGCCATTGCAGTTAAAAACCTCAGCTGTTTCAAATAAAAGGTTCTCAGCTACGAATTCAAATATTAAAGGGTTAGCTACTGTAACAGCTGCGTTTACGGCTCTCAGTGAAGTTTGTATCAATACTCCTGTTCAAATTACGAACACTTCGGTTGGCGCCAGTAATTATTATTGGGGTTTTTGCGAAGCAAATTTTACCACCGTACCTGATGCGTTTATTCTGGGAACCCCGGAACCGTTATACGGATCCGGTAATCTTTCCAGAGAGGTCTAAAGCTTATATTCTTGAATCTTTTCCAGAAAAGCCTCCATTCCTTTTTCTTTTCCCGAATCCAGTTCATACCTCAGATAGCGGGTATAATATTCTTTTAAGTTGAAGATGTCGTTCGTTAGCCCTTCCAATACAAGGTCCATGTGCTGAACTCCAAAACTATTCGCTTCATCAAAGGCCTTTACCCAATCCGGATCCAGTTTTTTATTACTGATCCAGGCAGCGAACACAAAAGGAAGTCCCGTCATTTTTTTCCAGGTCTCTCCCAAATCATAGGTATAGGCTGAAACGGATCTTTGCTTCAGCGCCCGGTCGCCGATCACCACTGCACCTGTCGTTCCCCTGATTTCTTCGAGGAATCGGGTTCCTGCTTTTTTGTATTCCGGATTTATTTTCCAGTATTCTTTCAGCAGGATCTTAGCAAGGGTTACTGAAGTTCTGCTCTGGTTATCCATCACCACCGTATGAAGTTCTTCCACAGGAACTTCGCTAAACAGGCAAACAGATGCCACGGGCCCATTGCAACCGATGCAGTAACGGGTATTGATATAATATTCTTTCATTTCCGGGATGATCGCAACGGGCACAAGTCCCACGTCAATCTCATCTTTCAGCAACAGGTCTGCAATGCTGGCCGGATAATCTGTGATAAGCTCCATTTCTTCCAAAAGTGGTGACCGTTCTATGCCGTAGAGCAACGGTTTGGTGTTCAGATAGCTCACTGCCCCCACCCTTATTTTTCTGTCCAACGCGATTAGTTTAAATTTGGCTGCAAAAGTAGGCTAAGCAACCTGAATTTTTCACTCATTGGCAAACGATTATATGGAACTCAATGCACTTACTGCCATTTCCCCGCTCGACGGAAGGTACCGAAGCCAGCTGCAACCGTTGAGTGAATACTTCTCGGAGTTTGCATTGATCAAATACAGGATCCGGGTGGAAGTAGATTATTTTCTCTTTCTCGCAGAAAAAAAATTTTTCTCGATTGGGGAAGCTACGCGCCATCAACTGGAGGCCATTGCGGAAAACTTCAGTGTGGAAGATGCCCGGGAAATTAAAAAGATAGAGAGGACAACGAACCACGATGTAAAGGCGGTGGAATATTTCCTTAAATCCAGAATTGAACTCAGTATGGATGCAGAAACCCGGGAATGGATTCATTTCGGGCTCACCTCACAGGATATAAATAATACGGCGATTCCACTGCTTTGGAAGCACGCCCTGGAAATTGAATATATTCCGTTTATTCTCAGCCTGAAGAAGCAACTTAAACTGCTGGCCGACCCATGGATCAATACGCCTATGCTGGCAAGGACGCACGGACAAGCCGCATCCCCAACCATCCTGGGAAAAGAGATCATGGTTTTTGTAGAAAGACTCGAGAACCAGGTGGAACTGCTGATCCATATTCCGTTCACCGCAAAATTCGGTGGAGCGACCGGTAATTTCAACGCACATCACGTGGCTTTTCCAAAAAAAGACTGGGTGAAACTGGCGAATGAGTTTGTGGAAAATAAGCTGGGTTTAAAAAGACAACAATACACTACGCAGATCGAACACTACGATATGCTCGCAGCGCATTTTGATTCCATAAAAAGAATCAACACGATCCTGATTGATTTCTGCCGCGATTTGTGGACGTATATTTCCATGGATTATTTTAAACAGAAAACAAAAGAAGGAGAAATCGGTTCTTCAGCCATGCCCCATAAAGTAAATCCGATTGATTTTGAAAATGCGGAAGGTAATCTCGGATTAGCCAACGCGGTTTTTGAATATCTTTCCGGAAAGCTACCAGTTTCCCGACTGCAGCGGGATCTGACCGACTCCACTACCCTGCGCAGCATCGGCGTTCCTTTTGCCCATACCATCCTTGCCCTGAAATCCATTGAGCGTGGCTTATCCAGACTGGTATTGAATGAAAGAAAGCTGAAACAGGATCTGGACGACAACTGGGCCGTGGTGGCGGAAGCTATACAGACCATTCTTCGCAGAGAAGAATTTCCCCAACCTTATGAAGCGCTGAAAGATCTTACCCGTGGCAAAAACGGCATTACACGGGAATCCATTCATGCGTTTATTGACGGACTGAAAATTGCTGCTGTAGTAAAAGAGGAATTAAAAAAAATAACGCCGCACAACTATACCGGTGTTGCTTTAAAGTTCTGATACGGTAATTCTCCACCATCTCCTATTCCCTATGAGGTCAAAAGGAATGAATTGATTTTTTTCCATCACGCGAACAGAGGCTGAATTGTCCAGGTCTGTTTCAGCCAAAATGCAATGAATATCGGGCCTCCGCTTTGCCCATTGGATCATACCTGCAACGGCTTCTGTCATAATTCCTTTTCTCCTGCTGGAGGGCATGGTGCCATAACCGATCTCAATGGTTCCCTGTTTATCCGGAAGGCCTTTAAAGCCCAGCTCAGCTACAATGGTTGAAGTAGACTTATCTACTACTATCCAGAAAGTGGTGAACAGATAATCCGACCCTTTCATTTTGCGGAGCTTTGGAAGGATGATCCGCTGTACCCGCTCCCGTATATCTTCTGAAACCATTCTGCCGGTATCTTTCAGGTGAAATTGTTTCTCGAGTTGGCCACTGCCCTCCAGGTAGCATTCGAGTTCTGCCGGTTTCAGCGGGATGATTTGTAATTTTTCAGTTTCGACCATTTAGTATTTATGGATCTCTGAAGTATAATGAAAAGTAATATCCGGATTGTTGCTGATTTCGGTATTCAGGAACCATTCACTCTGCGCGAGGTAAACCATTTGTCCGTCTTTGTCTTCCGCAATATTATTTTGTTTGAACCGGGCGAAGTCATCCAGCTTTTTCTGATCGGTACTGGTTAACCAGCAGGCTTTAAAAAAAGAAAGGTTATTAAACTGAACAGAAGCAGAATATTCGTGCAGCAAACGATACTGGATCACTTCAAACTGCAACTCGCCCACGCAGCCGATGATTTTTTTATTTCCTCCGAACTGCGTAAATAACTGCGCCACGCCTTCATCTGTCAGTTGCAGCAATCCCTTTTCGAGTTGTTTTGTTTTCATCGGATCTTTGTTTACCACTTCTTTAAAAATTTCGGGGGAGAAGGATGGTATTCCGGTGAAATAAAAATTTTCCCCTTCCGTAAGTGTGTCGCCGATCTTGAAGTTGCCGGTGTCGAATAATCCCACTACGTCACCGGGATAAGCTTCTTCAATTACATCTTTATCCCGCGCAAGGAAACTGTAGGGATTACTGAATCGGACTTCTTTGTTTAAACGGACGTGATGAAAATATTTATTGCGTTCAAATTTACCACTGCAAACCCGGATGAATGCGATACGGTCGCGATGACGCGGGTCGAGATTGGCGTGGATTTTAAAAACGAATCCGCTGAGTTTTTCGTCACCCGGACAAACCTCCCCTTCCGTAGTCGGCCTGCACTGGGGAACCGGAGCGATATGTATGAACGTATCCAGCATTTCCCTTACGCCGAAATTATTGATGGCGCTTCCAAAAAACACAGGTGCAATTTTTCCGCTGAGATAGTCTTCAATGTTCAGCGGGCCATAAACACCATCTACGAGTTCCACATCTTCCCTTAATAAAGCGGCGTCTTTTTCGCCTAGTTTTTCGTCCAGAATGGGGCTGCTCAGGTCTTCGATCTTCACTACATCTTCATCGGAGGCACGGGTATTTGCGGTAAACAGGATCAGGTTTTTATCGTGCAGGTTATATACGCCTTTAAAATCCTTTCCACTGTTGATGGGCCAGGTCATTGGGTGTAACCGGATGTTCAGTTCGTTTTCTATTTCTTCCATCAGTTCAAACCGGTTCTTCCCATCGCGGTCCATTTTATTGATGAATACAATGATGGGTGTGTCGCGCATCCGGCAGACTGCCGTCAGCTTGCGGGTTTGTTCCTCTACTCCGTTTACACTGTCAATAACCAGGATCACACTGTCCACTGCCGTTAAGGTGCGGTATGTATCTTCGGCAAAATCTTTATGTCCTGGAGTGTCCAACAGGTTGATGAGCATATTCCGGTATTCGAAGCTCATCACGGAAGTGGCAACGGAAATGCCGCGTTGCCGTTCAATTTCCATAAAATCGCTCGTGGCGTGTTTGCGGATTTTATTGCTCTTTACTGCGCCAGCGGTTTGGATAGCGCCACCGAACAGCAAAAATTTTTCGGTAAGGGTTGTCTTTCCCGCATCCGGATGGGAGATGATGGCGAAGGTTCTTCTTTTATCTATTTCTGATTTATACTTCATACTGTAAGATTCACCGGATGCCTGTTCTGCCGGGGCCGCAAAATTAAGAAGTTCTGCGGGTATGAAGCTGCACTTTCTACAAGTTCGGGTTGCGGTGGCTAAACCCTTTGTTCAACAGGTTGAGTGGCAGGATAAGCTCCCATTGGTTAGGCCCTCTTCCTTCGTAGTCGGGGTCCAGTAAACGGCTGTAGCGGATACCCAGACTCAATGGCAGTTCATTCCACCAGTTGGTATCGAAATAAATTTCCATACCGGCAGAGCGGTATTGGGGTTGGGCTCCGGGCCCGTTGGTATGGAAAGAAGGAACGGCGGTGTAATCAAAAAAGGCATTCGCCCTTATCCGTAAAAAATACAGGATGTTTCCAAACCCCCAGTCGGGATAGGCCAGCGGAAAATGATAATTTACCGCTATGCGGTACATACGGAAAAAATTTTCTCCGGAATATCCCCTGGAAAAGGGAAAGCTATTGCTGAATCGAACCTGATTCAGGGAGTCACGCTGCTGACCGGCAGCACGGATTTCCAGGCTATGGGTTGGCGTGATACCGGGGAAGTAAAAATTACCGGATGCGAGAAACTGGTTTCCCTGGAGTTGGGTGACTGTGCGATCGTATTGGAACCAAAGGATTTGGGCAAATGAGGGATAAATCTGTTGTTTACCCTGTTGCAACTGGTTTGAAAAAGAAATATACGGATCTATACTGCTGAATCCCCGGGAGTACAAACTGTCTTTATTAATACCTTTAAAATAATTTTGATGATACGTAAAGCTGGCTCCGGATTCCAGGTTGGTTAACCAGTTACCGCGACTGAAATTCAGGGGAACAGAAAATCCGGCAGA
>JAYVXJ010000059.1:0-8821 GCA_043785285.1 Chitinophagaceae bacterium | reverse complement strand
TCCTGGAGGATACGAAAATCCCGGACCAGTATAAACTGCTCAGCGTACAGGAATTGCCCCAGATAGTGGGAAGGCATTATAAGATGATCGATTTTGTTTTGCCCGGAATGCTGGGGTTTTCCCTATTGAGCGCTGCTGTTTTTGGAGTAGCATTTGTATTTTTTAATTTACGGCAGACCCTCGTACTCAAACGGTTTTTTGCAACGCCGATCAACCGGAAAAATATCGTTTTTGGGGAAGCGCTGAGCAGGGTATTGTTTCAGCTGATGACGGCTGTTGTAATTATTGTGGTGGGTCATTATCTTTTTGAATTCACCCTGGTTAATGGATTTGCCACTTTCGTGAATATGTTGCTGCTAAGTTTCATCGGACTGATCGTTTTCATGGGATTCGGTTTTATCATCAGCAGCGTGTCTAAAAGTGAAAGCTCTATTCCTCCCTTTGCCAATATATTTACACTTCCCCAATTCTTACTGGGGGGCACTTTTTTTTCTACAGATGTTTTCCCAAAATGGTTGCAATCATTCTGCGAGATCCTTCCCCTGAAACAATTGAACGATGCCCTGCGTAACGTGGCATTTGAAGGAGCAAGCCTTATGGATTGCGGAAAGCAGATCGGTATATTACTGATTTGGGGGGTGTTGATTTATGTGGTTGCCATCAAGACGTTTAAGTGGGAATAATGTTAACACTTAACCTTTCATAGTGAAACTGATTATTGCCAGCGTGATCGTTCTGTTTGGAGTTATCTTTTTTCTATTTGCGTTATTCCCTTCTGCCATGTCCGTCAGCCGGGTAGCCCGGATTAATGCTCCAAGGGATTCTGTATACCAGGAGATTTCGAATCTGGGAACCTGGAGAAAATGGAATGAACTGATCCGGCGGTCCCGGAACGGAGACACCCGGAAAACCTTATCTGATCTATCCGATTCAAACCGGTTAAAAAACGGCAATCTGACGGTTTACCTGGTAAAAAAAACGGCCGATTCCGTTATTACCCAATGGCAGGATTCTTCCGGAAGATCTTTTCTCGGTACCTATATTGTTACGGAAGTTAACGGGCAGGTTATCCTTCAGTGGAACCTGGATTTTCATGTCCGTTGGTACCCTTGGGAAAAGCTGGCCAGTATGTTTTATGATAAGCAATTGGGACCGATTATGGAACAATCATTACTGAATCTCCGGAAAGCTTTAGAACCGGCTTGATGTAAAGGTTTCTACCCTATCTTTACCCCGAATCGAATATTCTCTTAAATTAAAAATTCGCTATCATGAAGAAGATGTTTCTGTTTTCAATTGTAGTATTTCTTGGCCTGGGTGCATGCAGTCAGGAAAAGCCGGTTAGTCCCCATGAAACAGTTACGGGTACCGATATTTCTGTCCGCTATGGTCGTCCGTTTAAAAAAGGCCGGGATATTTTCGGTGGATTGATACCTTATGGAAAGATTTACCGGTGTGGAGCCGATTCAGCTACAACTGTCACTTTTGACAGGGATGCCAGTTTCGGTGGGAAACCAGTGAAAGCAGGCACGTATACTTTATTTGTTATTCCGAATAAGGAAAGCTGGACCATTATTTTGAATGGACAACTCGGACAATGGGGTGCTTACAGTTATGATAAGAATAAAGACAAGGATGTACTCCATGTGGATGTTCCGGTTAAAAAAACAGGTAACGTGGTGGAACAGCTCAGCATCCGTTTACCGCCATCTGCCATGATCATCGAATGGGATCAAACGCAGGTATCCATCCCCGTTAGTTTTTCCTGACCAGGCCGGGAAGGGATAACAGGAATTGATAGCTCTTTTCAAGTTGCCTATCTGTAATACAATAAGGGGGCATGATATAAACTGTGTTGCCCAGCGGACGAAGGTAAATGCCCTGTTTAATCGCTTCCTGCCGGATGAGATTGCCTACCTGATTGATGTATTCATGCCGGCTGCTGTCCAGTTCAAAAGCCAGTATGGTACCGATGGTACGGGGATTTAAAATCAGGTCTGGATCAACCTGAGAAAGTTTTTCTTTTAAAAAGAGTTTATTTTTTTTTGTGATGGCCTGTATTTGATCAATACAGGCTTTTTTTTGCAACAGATCCAGGCTGGCCAGTCCGGCGGCACAGGCTATCGGATTGGCGGTATAAGAATGTCCGTGAAAAAAAGTGCGTCTGCGGTCATCACTCAGAAAGGCATTGAAAATTTCCTGGGTGCAGGCGGTGGCACCCAGGGCCATGGTGCCTCCGGTAAGCCCTTTGCTCAGACAAATAATATCCGCTGAATGGGAGAGCGATTCGCTGGCAAAAAAAGTTCCTGTTCTTCCGAAACCAGTGAGCACCTCGTCGGCGATACAAAGGATATGATTTTCTTTTGCTGTTTTAAGCAGGGCGTCCATGGCGGCAGCTTCGTATATTCTCATTCCGCCGGCAGCCTGGAATAAAGGTTCATAAATGAAACAGGCAATTTCTTCCGCGTGAGAATCTATAAATGAAATTGTTTGTTCTATATTCTGCTCATCCGGCGTATCAATGAACAGCACATCGAATAAAAAATCCTGAAAAGCTTCGGTAAATAAACCGCGACCGCTTACACTCATCGCGCCGAAGGTGTCGCCGTGATAAGCATTCCGGAAGGCCAGTATTTTATTTCGCTTTGGCTCGCCTTTGTTTTTCCAGAACTGAATGGCCATTTTAAGGGACACTTCCACCGCGGTAGACCCATTGTCTGAATAAAATAATTTTTCAAAATTTCCCGGAAGGATTTTCAGGATGCGTTCAGCCAGTTGCACAGCAGGTTCATGGGTGAATCCGGTAAAGATCACGTGTTCGAGCTGTAAAGCCTGCCGGTAAATTTTTTCAGCAATATACGGGTGAGCATGACCGTGAATATTCACCCACCAGCTGCTGATCGCATCAATATAAGCGTTATCTGCATCATCGAACAGCAATGCTGCTTCTCCCCGCACAATGGGTATGGGAGGATCGGATTGCTGATGCTGTGTGTAAGGATGCCAGATCACCTGTTGATCCCGCTCGCTGAGTGAAGCGTTAAGCATAATGTGAATATTTGAAAATGAAAAGCCATTTATACATTTCTCTGTTATTAATTAATCAGATTTTCAGAAAAAGCAGGTTCCTCCGGATACCGGGATACTTCGGGCGCTTCAGGGGTGAACCGGAAAATATTTTTTTAAACCCTTCTTCTGTCATTTCTTCCCAATCATCCGTGTTGAAGTGAAGGATTTCCGGGATGGGAGAAAAAGCAGGTTCTGTTGTTGGTTTTGAGAAGCGGTTCCAGGGACAAACATCCTGACAGGTATCGCAACCGAACATCCAGTTGTCAAATTTTCCTTTTTGCGTTTCCGGAATCAAAAGCGCTTTCAATTCAATGGTAAAATAGGAAATACATTTACTTCCATCCACTACTTTGTCGTTTTGGATGGCCTGGGTCGGACAGGCATCAATGCATCGCGTGCAGCTTCCGCAGAAATCCTGCGTATAAGGGACATCGTATTCCAGTTCAAGATCCACGATCAGCGTAGCGATAAAAAAATAGGATCCTTGTTTTTTATGAATGAGGTTTCCGTTTTTTCCTACCCATCCCAGGCCACTGCGTACCGCCCAGGATCTTTCCAGAACCGGAGCACTATCCACGAACCCACGGCCCTGAAAATCGCCGATCTTTTCTTTCATCTGGCTGATAATAAAATTTAGTTTCGGACGGATCACTTCATGGTAGTCTTTGCCATAGGCATATTTGGAGATTTTAGGTGATCCTTTTACCTGGCGATTTGCCGGATAGTAATTCATCAAAAAGCTGATCACAGAACGGGCGCCCGGTAAAAGCTTATAGGGGTTTACTCTTAGATCGAAATGTTTTTCCATATAATGCATGTTGCCGTGCATACCCTGATGGAGCCATTGTTCGAGTTTGCGCGCATCTTCATCAAGCGGCACTGCTGCTGCAATTCCGCAGTGATCGAAGCCGGCGGAGGCTGCCAGCGACCGGATAAAGCGTGTATTTTCGGAAATATTCATCAGAAAGAAATGTAAATCAAATAAACCTTTCCAATAATTTTTTTATTTTTAGTACGTTAACTAACTCTAAACCCCACTGACTTCTATGAAATCCCTTCGTTGGCTATACCTGCTGACCCTTTGTCTGTTGTTTCAAAGTTACCTCTCTGCGCAGGAAAAGCTAAATATAAAATTCGGCAAAATCACGGCTTCCGATGTTGATCTTACCCATGCCAAATTTGATTCATCTGCAAATGCACTCGTAATTTCAGATATAGGCAATACGAATTTTGAGGGTGATGAAGAAGGAGGATTTTATGTAATCTTTAAGCGGTTTTTGAGAGAGAAAATCCGGAATAAAAATGGGTTGGCCATAGGATTATTTAAAATCCCCATTCATCTGAATCCGTCCGATCGTAATTTTGAAACTGCTGAGGTAAGGGGAATTACGTATAATCTGGAAAGCGGTATTCTTGTTCAGACTGTTTTAGACCCTTCTTCAATCTATCTTGACCATTATAATAAATACATTGACCTCAAGGTGTTCAGAATGCCTGCGGCAAAAGAAGGCTCTGTTCTGGATGTTGAATATACTATAAAGTCAAAATATATCGAAAGCCTGGAACCTTGGTACTTTCAGGAAAAGAATCCTTGTCTTTGGAATGAATATACCGTTACCATACCTCCGGTTTTGCATTATGTAATGCAGATAAAAGGAGACAATCAGTTTGATATCAATACCGTTCGGCAGGTTACTGTAGGTTATACACTGAAAATTAAGAACGGAACAGAAATGACCTGGGGTTCAGTAAAAGGCAATTCTGTAGAGAGGCATTGGGTAAAAAAAAATGTACCTGCTGCAAGATCAGAACCTTTCTTAAATACGATAAAAAATTATTTACCAGGTGTAATCTTTCAACTGGATTATTTAAAATGGAATGAGAATGACGATAAGAAAAATTTTCTTCCAACCTGGCCAATAACCTGTGAAAAGTTTTTACAGGAGGAAAATTTCTGGGCGAGTATGGATCTGGAGAATTACTGGATGCTCAACGAATTAAATTCGGTCACCAGTGGGAATTTGACGGATCTGGAGAAAGCACGTAATATTTATTCATTTATCCGGGATCAGTTTACCTGCACTAATTATAATACGCTTTGGACGCATTCATCGTTAAAGGATGTTTTTAAAAAAAGGGGTGGTAATGTGGCTGAAATAAACCTTCTCCTCGCAGCCATGTTACGTAAAGCAGGCATAACAGCCGATCCGGCTATACTGAGTACAAAAGATAACGGTATAGCCTGCCAGGAGTATCCGCTTATCAACGATTATAATTACGTGATCTGTGTGGCAAGGATAAAAGATGAATCGATTACGCTGGATGCAAGCCGCCCTCAGTTAGGATTCGGGAACCTGGTCAGTGATTGTTACAACGGAAGGGCGGAGGTAATGAATAAGGATAAACCTTCTTTTATCAATCTATATGCGGATTCGCTAAAAGAATCAGCTATTACTACAGTATTTATTGTTAATGATCCAGGTGGATTTCCTTCGGGGAGTTTGCAAACCGTTTATAATGCTGTGGAATCTTATAGCTTAAGGAGAACGATGAAAAAAGAGTCCGGTCAGAATTATTTTAAGAAAATACAGACCGCTTATGGAGATGGTATAAAAATGGAAAACACCGGAATTGATTCGCTGGATAATCCGGATATGCCATTAGCGATTCACTATGATTTTAATCTGCCTTCGCTGGCCAATCTGGATGTCTTTTATTTCAACCCCATACTGGATAACCTTAAAGAAAAGAATCCGTTCATTGCGACCAACCGGCAATATCCGGTAGAGTTACCTTACCGGATAGATGAAACTTATGTACTTAGCATGGATATTCCGTCAGGATTTGAAATTGATGAATTGCCAAAGTCAGCGAAGGTAAACTTAAATGGAAATGATGGGTTTTTTGAATATATCATAGACGCAGAAGCCACTATGATTCAAATGCGGGTTCGCGTAAAACTAAATAAGACATTTTTTCCCACAGAAGAGTATAGCAATCTTCGTGACTTCTATGCCCATATTTTGAAAAAGGAAAGTGAACAAATCGTTTTTAAAAAGAAATCAAAATCATGAAAAAAGGGGTACTGATAAGCCTGATAATGGTAACGATGCTGAGTTTGCGATCTCAATCTTATATTGCCTCCGAAATACCGGATTCGCTAAAAAAAAATGCTGACATGGTAACCAGACTGGATGAAAAAGTAATTGAGATAAAGTCTGTCGGACATGCCGTTTCCCGGGAACACCATATTTATACCATCCTGAATGAGAATGCCGATGCATATGCTACATACAAAACATATTACGATAAATTCACTACAATTAATTATGTGAATGCCAGTTTGTACGACGAAAATGGCAAGGAATTAAAGCGTTTCAAAAAAAGGGACATGCAGGATTTTGCTCTGGAAGATGGGTCCTCATTCGTTAGTGACGAGCGGTATAAACGGGCAAGCTTCTATTGCCATACTTATCCGTATACAGTAGAGTTTGAAGAAGAAGACGAAATAAATGGATTCATGAGCATTGATAATTGGGATCCACAACCTTCTATTAAAGCCGCTGTCGAATACAGTAAATACAGTATTATAGCCCCGCAGGATTATGGAGTAAGATATAAATTACTCAATGCGAAAATAGTACCTGCTATTACGGAAAAGAGTAACAAAAAATGGTACACATGGGAAATCCGGAATCTCCGGGCTTTTGAAGAAGTACCTTTTTCGGCACCCTGGGTCCGTTATGCTCCTTATTTGATGGTGGGACCTACCGATATTGAAAAAGAGGGGTATAAGGGAAGCCTGTCTACCTGGAACGACTTTGGCAAATTTTATGGCAGCTTACAAAAGGGGAGGGATGTGCTTCCGGATGAAATCAAACAAAAAGTGAATACGTTAACAAATGGGATAGCTAATCCGGAAAAGAAGGCGGCCATTCTTTATGATTATTTGCAAAAAAATACACATTATATAGGAATTCAATTGGGAATTGGCGGATGGCAGACTTTTGATGCAAATTATGTTGCCCATAATAAATATGGAGATTGTAAGGCACTTTCCAATTTTATGGTAGCCCTGTTAAAGGAAGCAGGAATAAAAGCGTATTCTGTCATTATCAGAGGAGGAGAGGAGAGCAGGGACTTTGTTACGGATTTTACCTATGATCCGTTTAACCATGTCATTTGCTGCGTTCCCTTAACCAAAGACACGATCTGGCTTGAATGTACGGATCAGTTTCTTCCCGCAGGCTACCTCAGTAATTTCACTTCGAACCGGTATGGGTTACTGATCGATGATACTGGTGGAACCCTGGTTCATACACCTGCTTACTTACTGTTGGACAATACACAGATACGAAATATAGCTGCTACACTGGATCGGGAGGGCAACCTTCAGTTACAGAGTAAAACCGGATACAAGGCCGGTTGTCAGGACCGGTTAGAAAAAATCATTCACCATTTTTCAAAGGAAGAGCAATTGCATTGGCTTAAAAGCAAATTTGATCTTCCTACTTATGACGTGAACTCATTTGATTACCAGGAGGATTATAGCAGACGGTTGCCGTTAATTCAGGAAACCCTGCAACTCGCTATTGCAAATTATGCTCAGGTAAGCGGTAAAAGAATCTTCATCAATCCGGATGTTCTTACGCGGTCATCCATAAAACTAACGGAAGATAAGGACCGGCAATTTGATGTAGAGTTCAAAGAAGAATATAGTCATATAGATTCCATACAGATCACTATTCCGGCTGGTTATGAAACAGAATCGAAGACTACGGATATTTTACTGCAAAGCAAATTTGGGAAGTATATAACACACACGCTGGTAAGTCCCGATAAAATTATTTATTATAGAAAATTTGAACAATACAGCGGCCGTTTTCCCCGGGCAGAATACGGAGATGTGGTAAAATTTTATAATCAGATATATAATGCTGACCATGCAAAAATTGTACTGGTCAGGAAAAGTTAGCCGTCATATTTAATGCATCAGATAACTTTATCAACTGCACCCTTTAGCCTCAATATCCATGAAAAATATAAAATGGATCTGCCTGATCCTTTCCGCACTGATGTTTCAACTGGCATTAAATGGCCAGGATAAATCATATATCAAGTTTGGAAAAATTACGCCGGCAGACTTCGACCTGTCCAAATCAAAATTCGATTCAGGTGCCAATGCCGTAATTATTGCAGATATTGGAAGCACTTCATTTGAGGGAAATGCCAAGGGCGATTTTACGCTGATCTTTACCCGGTTTATGAGAGTAAAAATAGTAAATAAGAATGGTTTTGATATTGCAGAAAACCGGATCCTATTGTATCATGACAGGGAAGGGGATGCGGAAAAGATTTCAGGTTTGAAAGCCTCCACTTTTAATTTGGAAAATGGAGTTGTTGTGGAAACCAAACTGGATGAAAAGTCAATATTTGATGATAAGTATAGTAAAAATATTACTATTAAAAAATTTACTTTACCTGCCTTGCGCGAAGGATCTGTTTATGACGTTATTTATACGATAAAGTCGGATTCCTACTCCCGGTTAAGATCCTGGAACTTTCAGGGAAGCTACCCCGGCTTATGGAGCGAGTACCAGGTTACCATTCCTCCTATGTTTAACTATATGGCACACACGCAGGGCGATAATCATTTTGATATTAGTACCAGCAAAAACGTTTTTCAAAATTTTACAGTAAGGGTGAATAACGGAACGGAAAGTGATGATGTTTATCGTTTTTCAGGCAATTC
>JAYVXJ010000058.1:0-2678 GCA_043785285.1 Chitinophagaceae bacterium | reverse complement strand
ACAAAAGCCGGACGGACCTTTATTACCATCCTTTTTGCAATATCTTATTCAGCGAATTTAATTTCTCCCAGATTTATGCGCTGACCTTCAGAAATGCTTACATTCTTTTCAACAAGACCCTGGTTTGGCTTCTTTACCGCAAATATCACTTTCCACATGCCCGGCTGTAACCGCATCCCAAAATGTCCGTCATTACTTACTGATCTTACCGAATCATTTCCCCGAACCGCAACCACTGATGGTGTTAAATTGGAAGGATATACACTTCCTTCGATAGTGCCACTGTGCATTGCCCGTTCAGCATGAATACCGATGATCACCATTATGATCAGGCAAAGCTCCAATAATCCCCTTCCCATCTGTTATTTAAATTAAACTGTTACTGATAAATCTTCGATTTTATCTACATATATAATCTATGCCAATCTTAGGAGTTGCACAGGGTGGGGATACGGTTATAACCCTTTTCAACTTTTATGCCAAAGAGAATTTTTCTGATAAAAAAACCAACAACAAACAGTTATGAATTACAGATTGGAATAGGACATTCCAATTTGCTGTGAATTTGCAATAGTCAATCGATAGGTGATTTTTACACCCCGGGAACTTTTGGGCGCTTCTCCGGTAACAGTAGTTCCGGGTGCCAGATTATGGAAACTCAGATTTTCCGTTTTAAAAATCTTTTTATTGTGCAGAATATAGTCAACGGCCACTACAACCAGGTCCATTGGAACGCCAGACCGGTTGATAAGGGAAAGCGGAACTTCGGAGATTCCTCCTAAAACACCTACTTTGTATTTTCCGGGAGTAATGAGCAGATACTCCTCCGGATGAGCTTTGATTTTCGCTGCCAGGGCAATCGTTTTATTGTCTGATTCCTGCCTGCTTCGGAAAGAATCAGCAGCATTTAATACCGGAACATGCATGGCAGCCGTGTGCAGAGAATCCTTTCTGCCGGAAATGATGGTTCCGGATTTCTTTTTTGTTTTTGAAACCAGTGGAGTATTAGATTCTGTTTTACCTGATGGTTGTTTAGATCCCTGCTCATTATTTCCGTTCGTCCCCGCGATAAATCCGTATTGCTCCGTTGTTTTTTGTGGAAGATTCGCAGATTTTACCGGCAGCGTTAACACGTGGGGAGGATTCCCATCTGTTGAGTAAAAATTTCTACGGTTTGAAATAAAAAACCCAGTGAACATGCCCGCTCCAAACAATAGAATAATACTGACAATCAACAATCCTTTTCCTGCAGCGCGTTTTGTACTGCCCGTCATTTTAATATTATCCGGATATTTTACAGGCTCTTCCCCCTTTAATTCGCCGTGATCCTGTATTGATACAGCAGGAATAAACCCTGGACGTTTTTTATCCAAAGCGGGCAGGTTTATGTAAACCGATTCATTGTTGCTGTCCCGGTTAGGATTAATATTGGAATTTCGGTAAGCTTCTTCCCGGCCCGCATGGGCAGCATTGGGGAATGATGCTGGTCGTCCGTTTACGGTTTCCGATTGTTTAACGTTGATTTCTTTGGAAGCGGATTCCGGAACTGCTTTTTTGTAAAAACGGTCGTATGGTTGTTCCGGAACGGGTGGTGCAAAAGAAGTGAATTCGGAAATTTCCCCCGGATAGCGCCAGGCGGCACTTTTACCCTCAATCCATACCAGATCATAAGACTTCAGGGACATCCGTTTGATCTCATCAATAGTGAAAGGTCCCGATTCTTTATTGTTGCGTAACAATAAATAAGTACTCATATTCCAGCTGATAAAAGGTTATTGGGGTACCGGTCAAAATTCTCCACAAAAGTATCGACTTTTTTTGTGAAGGCAACGTTATTAACCGCAGGAACAGGACTTTATTAATAATAAAGCGGATGGAATCGAAAGCCTTTTTCCTTACTCCATTCAAGGGTTGGTGCCGGTATTTTGGAAAACCGCGTGAGGTAAGTTGCTGTATTAAAAAGGGCGGAGGAAGAAGGAATCCGGAACAGATCCGCGTCCGGGGCAAAATAAAACTGCCGGTATCGGGGAAAGGAAGGGATTTTGATCTCATTCAGGGAATCCGGATTACTATAGCCGCCAATCATGCCCTCCGCGCCATAACCCAGGTTCATATTCAGCCAATAAGGGAAACCTGTTTTAACAGGAATAAAAGAACCAATATTAAAGGAAAGCCAGTAGGTCTGGCCGTTATAATCCTTAAGCATCCGGGAAATCAGGTTCTTCCCCAGCTCGGATGGATAATATTGGGCATACATGGTTTGATGAAAAGAAAATTTCAACGAGATGCGTTGCTGATTCCAGGCTTTCTGTTGAGAAGCAAATAAGGCGGCGCCGAAAATATTGGCAATCATATCTCCTTCGGAAAACCCCCATTTGGAAGAAAACCCGTCCAATACCTCAACAATGGACATATAGCCTAAAGCTGTTATGGATCCGATGGCTATCGAAGCATCGTTTTTTACCCCGCACCACCTCATCAGATCATATTGAATTGAACCGATATTATATGCGGTAGTGGCATGCCCGGCTTTATCCATTTGCAGCCATTCGGAATTATCATTAAAAAAATGAAACCGGCTTCGGGGATGTTTACGATACCATAAAAAATACAATCCTGCAGAGATAGCCACGCCACTGGCTACTTCAGTTATGATTACCGTCCGCATCCTGCCCGCA
>JAYVXJ010000057.1:0-2680 GCA_043785285.1 Chitinophagaceae bacterium | reverse complement strand
TGTTTAGGCCTCTTTTCTGCTTCTATAATTCCTGCATCAATTAGATACTTGTTTGCAGCTTTCTTTGATTTGGTTGCATTTGCTGTAGCTTTTTGAAGAGCAGCAATTTGCTCCTTTATTTGCTCCTGGATGTCTATTTGTGTCATGCTATAAAATTGAGGAGGTTAGTAAAATAAATTTTTTGCTTTCAATAAACAATGTTTTTGTGGAACATTATTTATTTATACACAAATTATTAAGCAGAAAAGTGGCATCATGGAGAGATAAGTTCAAAATTACCAATCTTATAAAGTATGGAAAATGGTATTATCACCCTATAAAAACCGATATATCCGGTTATTTTTTGCGATAACTGCCCGCAATTGAAGTTCGATTGGATTTCCAGCTGATCCTCACCTTCCGAATATCTTTTCCAGATAATCCTTTTTATATTCCACAAACACGGGATTGCCGTTGGGCGTCATATTCGGCTGGGCGCAGCGGAACAGGCTTTCCGCCAATGAGCGCATTTCCGTTTCGGAAAGCGCAGTTCCGGGTCGCACGGATTGCTGCCAGGCCAGGGAACGGATCATCTTCTCGCGGAGCGGAAATACTTTTTCACTGCCGGAATGTTTGCAGTGTTCCAGCATTTTTTCAATCACCTTTTTTTCATTGCCGGATTCCAGTCCGGCCGGTGTTCCCTGAATGATAAAGGTATCTTTTCCAAAGGGCTCTATCGCATATCCCAATGCCCGCAGGTCCGGCAATAATTCAAGCAACAACACGGCATCGGAAGTGGAGAGCGTTACCGTTCCGGGAAATAAATTGGGTTGGGTGGCGAGTGGTTTGCTGCTGATCGCGTTTATAAATTTTTCATAGAGCACGCGCTCGTGGGCGCTCTGCTGATGGATCAATAAGAATCCGCCGTTCGTTTCACATACGATATAAGTGTTCTGCAATTGCAATAGCCGGATCTGATCCTGATCCCGGAACAATGGGTCAGCACCAAAACGGGAATAGAGGGGCTGAAAGGGTGGATGGATTTGGCCGCCGTGCTGCAGCGGAGGCGGGGTTGACGGTTGACGGTTGACAGGGGAAGGGTTGATGGTTGATGGTTGTTGGTTGATGGAAGGGTCATCAGGATTTTTAGAGAGGTCACTGCGTTCCGTCCAGTGCGGAAGATCACTCCGCATCGACGGCTCTATAAAATGCGCCTGATTTTTTTGGGTGAAGGTTTTAAAAAGGCTCGAGGACTCCAATGCTGCTTTGGATTCTGCGGTCATCGGTTTGCTTACTGCATCCAGTCTTTGTATGGCGGGATCGAGATCGAAATCCAGACTCGGTGTTATGCTGAACTGAGCCAGCGAATGCTTCACAGCTGCCTGCACAAAAGCATATACCAGTTTCTCATCTTCAAACTTGATCTCCTGCTTGGTGGGATGCACGTTGATATCCACCCGCGACGGATCAATATCAATAAATAATACATACAGCGGAAAGCTATCGCCCGGAATCATCTGCTGGTATGCCGTCATCACCGCATGATTCAGGTAGGCACTCCGTATGAAACGGTTATTCACAAAAAAATACTGATCTCCGCGGGTTCGCTTGGCGGTGTCGGGCTTGCCGACAAACCCGCTGATGTTTAAATAGTCGGCGTCTTCCTGAACAGATACCAGTCTGGAATTATAATTGGCACCGAAAACCTGAACGATGCGTTGCTTGAGACTGCCTTTTTCCAGATGAAACATTTCCTGTCCGTTGCTGATCAGCACAAACTGAACGTCGGGAAAGGAAAGTGCTACCCTGATAAATTCTTCCACGATATGCCGCATCTCGGCGGCATTGCTTTTCAGAAAATTCCGTCGCGCAGGTACATTGAAAAAAAGATTTTTCATGGCAATGCTGCTGCCATTCTGAAAGGCAACGGGCTCCTGCAATTTCACCATGCTGTTTTCAATCCCGATACCCGTTCCCATCTCATCAACAGCTCTTTTTGTTTTCAGTTCCACCTGTGCCACGGCTGCGATGGAGGCAAGCGCTTCTCCGCGAAAACCCATGGTACGAATCCGAAACAGGTCTTCAATATTCCTGATCTTGGATGTCGCATGCCGTTCAAAGGCCATACGCGCATCAGTAACACTCATGCCTTTACCGTTATCTACTACCTGAACCAGGGATTTTCCCGCATCATTAATAATTAATTTTACCATATCCGCACCGGCATCAATCGAGTTTTCCATCAGTTCTTTCACGGCACTAGCCGGCCGCTGGATCACTTCGCCAGCAGCAATCTGGTTTGCAATATTATCCGGAAGTAACTCGATCAGGTCGTCCATAAACTCTCTATTGGGCTTGTGAATCGGGCAATTTAATGGAAATAAATTTCATTTTCCTTCGTAGGTTTACGGGGAGAACGCCCCTGATTCCTAAAAATGTCCGTCAAAATGAAAAATTTTCTTTGCTTTTTTTTGCTATTTCTTTCCCTTACCCTTCACGCTCAACATCATTCTAATCTTCCGGCCGGCCAGTGGGTGGATAGTGTGTTTAAAACCCTATCGGACAGTCAGAAGGTCGCTCAGTTAATGACCATACGACTTTCTTCCATTGATGCCACCGGCCAAATCAAATTTTACGACCAGCAGGTGGAAGCCGATATCAACCGGTTTAATGTCGGCGGTATCTGTCTTTTCCAGGGCGG
>JAYVXJ010000056.1:0-2684 GCA_043785285.1 Chitinophagaceae bacterium | reverse complement strand
ACACGATGCGATGGTGGAATCCCATGGCGCTTTAAAAACGGTCGCGGTGAGCCTGATGAAAATCGCCAATGATATCCGCATGCTGGCTTCCGGTCCACGAAGTGGAATCGGTGAGTTACAAATCCCCGACAACGAACCCGGATCTTCTATCATGCCGGGTAAAGTGAATCCCACACAATGTGAAGCACTCACTATGATTTGCGCACAGGTAATGGGAAATGATGTAGCCATAAATATCGGAGGAGCTACAGGACATTTTGAGTTGAATGTTTTTAAACCGGTGATCATTTACAATTTTTTACATAGTGCGCGACTGATCGGCGACGGATGTGTGAGCTTTACTGATAAATGTGCAGTTGGAATAGAACCCATCGAAGCCAATATTAAAAAGCACGTGGATAATTCCCTGATGCTGGTGACCGCACTCAATCCGAAAATCGGTTACTACAAAGCCGCAGAGATTGCGCAGAAAGCGCATAAGGAAGGAACCACTTTAAAAGAGATGGCCGTTAAACTCGGGTATCTAACCGCAGCGCAATTCGACGAATGGGTGGATCCGCGGAAGATGGTGGGGAACGTTTGAGAAAGTTGACGGTTGACGGTTGACGGTTGACAGTTGACGGATGACCGTTGACGGTTGACCGATTTCAGGTGCGGATTCGCACTTAAAGGCCGTCCTCCGTCATCCATCAACTGTCAACCAAACATCACCTGTTCAGCACGAGAATCTTCTTCGTGACCACTCTGTTTCCCTGTGCATCAAACAACCGGAATACATATAATCCTTCGCAGATATTCTGCAGTGGGACATCAAAATTATTTCCGGGGAAAGTTTGTGTAAGCATATTTCTTCCCGACATATCAAACAGCTGAACCCGGAAGGGAGCCTGCAAAATATCCCTGCAGAGTACATGGATATGATCGGTGGCCGGATTCGGATATACCAGCGTTGTAATTATTTTTTCGGGTTTCGGAGGTGGCGGTTCTTTAGCCCCATCCGGAAGAACAGTCAAATAAACCATCCGCAGAATATGTCCGGGTGTTTTTGTTGCTACCGTAACTCCGTTGAAACCTCCTGTAGGGCCAGAAGTTGATCCACTGCTATCAATCGCCAGAAAAAGGGTATCTCCCGTGGGCGCAATAGCCAGGTCCCGGATCCGGTATTCATGCAGGTAAGGAATGGTATCCGTAATTTGTGCCGTACTGGAACTATCCACCGAACTCCCGTCAGATTTAAGTTTCAGGCGATACATACCCAGTTTCAGGGAAGTCACCAGCAAAGAATTGTTCCATCCCGGGATATAGAGCTTATCATAATAATCAATACTCGAAGGGGCAATCGTGGGCCAGGTGTAATTGGAAGCTCCGCTGGGAGGAACGGCCGATGCATTCACATTGAAAAATGAAAACAGGGGCTCTGCCACATTATTCGCCGTGCAAAAACTATGTTCATTGTGAACGGTCTGGTTTGCGAGTTTATCATTATTCGGGTTTGCATCTGTATCGTTATAATTATCATCACACATACCCGCAACGTTGGGCCAGCCGTAATTTCTTCCGGCACGGATCGTATTCACTTCATCATCCGATTTATCGCCATGCTCCGAATTGTATAAAATATATTGCGAACCCACATGCGCCCATACCAGCCCCTGCGCATTCCGGTGACCGAAGGAATACACGGCATTTACTTTTCCACTCACTGAATTGGTTATCGGATTATCATTAGGGATCCACGGACTATACGCTCCGTCATCCACATCCCCGTCTATTTCTGTATTCAACCGCAATACCTTTCCTTCATACACATCTTTATTCTGTGCATTGTTGGTACGAAAGCCATTATTAAACTGCCCCGCGCCCTGATCACCAATCGTATAATACACGTGATATTGTCCGTCGCTTTCCGGTATCGGACTCACTTTGAGCCTTCCGGAATTATGGTCGTTGCTGCCCATCAGATCGTCCATCACAATAACCGGCGAACCCAGAGAATGGGAAACAAGATTATACGTATAACGGAGGATCTTGGTTTTATAATAGCAGGGTTGGTTAGTCACTGAGCCACTGCCTCCGCAACTGCTATTGTTGGGTGAACCGGAAGTTGGATACACATCGTATACCATGGCAACATAAACAAAAGGTTTACCGGAAAGCAGGAGTGGATGGAGTGCCAGCCCCATGAGCCCGCCCTGCGGTGCCGGATATCCATTCGGCGGACTATAATAATTAAATGTGGCAAGTCCATTCAAATCCAGCAATACGCGATTTCCTTTGTTACCCGGATGAATCTTCCAGATCCGGTAGCGATGCGCTTCGGTAATCCAGAGTGAATCATCCGGACCATACGTAATTTCCCAGGGATAGCTGAGTCCCTTATTATGCGAAGGAATATCATACAACGGATAGAGGGTATCTATCTTGAAATACTCTCCATTAAAAGAAACGATTTGACCATATCCGATAAAAGATAATAGGAGGCATGAAAGAACCGGAAGGCACTTTTTCATTCGGGGTAAAGGATTTTCGAATCAGCGGAAATTGAGTAAACCGCTAACCCCTAAACATACAAAATCAGGCCGTTATTTGGAATAGAAAAAGCACTTTGGGGGTATCGTAAATCAACGTTTTTTACACTTAATGCTGGTTGACGGAGATCAAGTGCGACTTTACACATAAAGTCC
>JAYVXJ010000055.1:0-8870 GCA_043785285.1 Chitinophagaceae bacterium | reverse complement strand
TCAGGAACCTGATCTCATCAATGTGTTGAAGGTTCTTTTTCATTTTCGGTTAGCCTGCTATTTAAAACGTTCCGGTCACGTTCATGTGGAAATGAACTTTTAAGTTCAGCCTAGGAAACCGGTTGGTTTTTTAACTGGGATGGAGGATTCAAATGTAGAAAGATTATTTAGATCCCGCAATGGCAGCGGCTATTTCAAGTACTTATACGATATGGGTTTCCGGAACATGGGAATCGGTTAGGGCTTTCCCCGATCAGGCAGATCGCTTCCAGGGGAAAATCAGGGTTTATACCAAGGCCGCAAATACCCGCTGGAGATGTTCACTTACTGACTCGATGGAAGGCTCATGGTAATTGCCACGCCCTGGAGTCCTCCGGCCTGGATGAAGGATAATCATGATGTGCTTCATGGTGGTAACTGTTGCCGGCGTATGATCAGCCCTGGGCTAATTTTTTTGTTGCTTTTATTAAAGCCTGCGAAAAGCTTGACATACCGGTCTGGGGACTCTTCACCCAAAACGAACCCATGGCCAAACAAACCCGGGAATCCTGTAATTATACCGACGCGGAAGAAAGGGATTTTATCAAACATTATCTTGGTCCCACCCTGCAGGATGCCGGATACAGAGGTAAAAAAATCATTGCCCATTCCATTCAAACCATTGTGCTGGAATAAAAAATAAGCCGTTTAACTATTTTAAATGCCGGCCGGCCCATTTTTTTTGGAGATTTACCAAACATCATTACTTTTGCTAACGGTGTTAGGTAAATCCATTTTATGGGTATTGCAGAAAGAAAAATGCGTCAGAAAGAAGAAGTCAGGATCCTGATTCTGGATACAGCCTGGCAAATGGTGAAGCAGGAAGGATGGCATGCTTTATCGCTCCGTAAAATTTCGGAAGCCATTGAATACAGTGTTCCCGTGATCTATGATCATTTTGAAAACAAGGAGGCCATATTGCTGGAATTTTCCAGACAGGGCTTTGCTTTGTTAACAAAAAAGCTGCGGCAGGCAAAAGAAAAGCAGGAAGGCCCGGCATCACAATTACTGGAGATTGCGAGCGCTTACTGGAATTTTGCCTTTCGGAATACTGAATACTACCAACTGATGTTTGGACTGGGAATGCCCTGTTGTAATATAGATAAATGCGTCCCGCAAAAAGGAGCATTCCGGGATCTGGTGATGGAACCCATCGGATTGATGATAAACACCAGCGGGAAGAAATCAGTGAACGCCTGTTTAAAATACCATACGTTCTGGTCTGTATTGCACGGGTTGGTATCCATTAAAATGCTGGGCAGTTCAGGTACTCAGGATACGCTCAATAAACTGGTATTGAAGGATGCCGTATCCGGATTTATCAAGAACCTGGAAAATTAACGTCTCCGAATCCCCACTAACGAAAGCTGTCGAACAATTTAAACTGTTTAAACCGGGAGTGCAGAGCTCCTGCCAAAATACGATTATGAGAAAATACCTGTTTGCAGGCGCCCTGATTTTAGTTGTATCTCCGGGTTTCGAATCCTGCCATACTTCAGAAGGGAATACAACTTATGCACCGGCAATGGTTTCCCTGCCGGTGATCACATTGTCCAACGAGCCCTTTACCAGCTATCAGGATTATAATGCTTCTCTGGAAGGGAGTAAGGACATTGAGATCCGGCCGCAGGTGAATGGTTATCTGGATAAAATTTTTGTAGATGAAGGGGCACAAGTTAAAAAAGGTCAGCCTTTATTCCAGGTCAATAACCGCCCTTACCTGGAAATGCTCAATAATGCAAAAGCATCTCTTGCTGCCGCTAAAGCCAACCTGGCAAGTGCGGAAATCAATGTGAATAAACTCACTCCGCTGGTGCAGAACAAGGTGGTTTCACCGGTACAGCTGAAATCGGCCCAGGCAGTATATGATGCTTCAGCCGCCAGCGTGGCGCAGGCGCAGGCGCAGGTTGCCAATGCGGAAATTAATATCGGTTATAGCCTGATCAGGGCGCCGATTGATGGTTATATCGGAAGAATACATTTTAAAACAGGAAGCCTGGTTACGCTTACCACGGCAGATCCGCTAACGATTCTTTCTGAAATTAAAGATGTACGGGCTTATTTTTCTTTTAGCGAAACCGATTTCCTGCGGTTTAAAAATCAGTATCCCGGGAAAACGATTGCTGATAAAGTAAAACAGATGCCAGCTGTGGAATTAATTCTCGCAGATAATTCCCTTTATCCTGAAAAAGGAAAAGTAGAAGTCGTTTCCGGGCAGTTTACCAGTGGCACCGGATCCATTCCATTCCGCGCCAGTTTCCCCAATGTGAACGGTAGCCTGAGATCCGGAAATACCGGAAAGATCCGTATTTCCAGAGTTGTGTCTTCCGGCATAGTGATCCCCCAGGAATCCACGTTCGAACTACAGGATAAGGTGTTCGTCTTTTTACTGGGAGACAGCAATAAAGTCCGCAGCTTACCGGTGGATATATCAGGAAGGTCTGGCAATTATTATCTGGTTGACAAAGGCGTGAAGGCAGGTGACCGGATTGTATATTCTGGTGTGGACAAGCTCCGGGATGGAGCCATCATTCAACCGCAGGCCATGGCATTGGATAGTCTGCTCAAGGTAAGACCCATGTAACATCGCAGCAGCGATTCCATTTATTACCGACAAATTTTTTTCAGATGTTTAAACGATTTATTGAAAGACCGGTATTATCTACCGTGATCTCTATCATACTCACCCTGCTGGGATTGCTCTCCATGTTCTCCCTGTCCATCACCCAGTTCCCGGACATTGCCCCGCCAACGGTAAATGTATCGGCTGTTTACCCCGGTGCCAATGCGGAAGTGGTTGCCCGTGCAGTAGCTACACCCATTGAGGAAGCCATCAATGGAGTGGAAAATATGACCTACATGACGTCTACTTCCGGTAACGACGGCAGTATGTCGCTCAATGTATATTTCCAGTTGGGCACCAACCCCGACCTCGCAGCAGTGAATGTTCAGAATCGGGTATCCAAGGCCGTTAGTCAGATTCCGCAGGAAGTAGTACAGGCGGGTATATCTACACAAAAGCAACAGAACAGTATGATCATGGTGCCGCTGATTTATAGTACGGACAGCGCCTACGATGAAAAATTCTTGCAGAACTATACCAAAATAAATATCATCCCGGAAATCCAGCGCGTACCGGGTGTTGGTCAGGCCCAGGTATTCGGCGCAAAGGATTATGCCATGCGGATATGGCTGAAACCCGACCGGCTGACAGCAAATAATATCGGTGTGCAGGACGTGTTGAGTGCCATTCACGACCAAAACATGGAAGCTGCTCCGGGAAGATTTGGTGAAGCCAGTACAGCATCGTTCGAATACATCCTTAAGTATAAAGGAAAATTTTCACAGAAAACAGATTATGAAAATATAATCATCAAAGCGGGAACAGATGGATCGATGATCCGGCTGAAAGACGTTGCCCGTGTGGAATTTGGCGCATTCGCCTACAGCTCCAATTCATTGATTCAGGGAAAGCCAGGCACGGGGATGGCCATTTTTCAAACGGCAGGATCCAACGCCAATGATATCCTGATTGCCGTGGACAAGGTGATGAAAAAAGCGGAGACCAGCTTTCCCAAAGGCGTGCATTATTTTACTATGTTCAGCGCAAAGGATTTTCTGGATGCTTCCATCAGCCAGGTTGAGGAAACCCTTATCGAAGCATTTATACTCGTGTTTATTGTGGTGTTTCTCTTTCTGCAGGATTTCAGATCAACGCTGATTCCGGCAATTGCAGTGCCTGTTGCCATCATCGGTACTTTCTTTTTCATGCAATTATTTGGATTTACGATTAACCTGCTTACGCTTTTTGCCCTGGTGTTGGCCATCGGTATTGTTGTGGATGATGCTATTGTTGTGGTAGAAGCCGTACATGCAAAGATGGAGCGAACCGGACTGGGCGCCAGAGAGGCAACCATCAGTTCCATGAACGAAATTTCCGGTGTGATCATTTCCATTACCCTGGTGATGGCAGCAGTTTTTGTTCCGGTAGGATTTATGCAGGGCCCTGCAGGTGTGTTTTACCGGCAATTTGCTTTTACGCTGGCGACTGCCATCCTTATCTCCGCACTTAATGCGCTTACATTGAGTCCGGCGCTTTGTGCCTTGTTTTTAAAAAATAATCATCATACCCCGGAGGGACAGAAGCGCGGGTTCGGAAGAAGGTTCGGTGATGCTTTTAATGCCGGTTTTAAAGCTACTACACTCCGGTATTCGCATGCAGTGAGTTTTCTTATCCGCCGCAAATGGGTTGCCATCCTGGGTTTGCTGATTGTTGTTGGGGCAACGGTCTGGATGATGAAAAAAACACCCTCCGGATTTATTCCTACGGAAGACCAGAGCTTTGTGCTCCTTTCACTCAACCTGCCTCCTGGTGCATCGCTTGACAGAACGGAGACGGTTACAAAAAAAGTAGACAGTCTGCTCAGCGAAGTACAGGGCGTTGACAGGCGGGGTATCGTGACCGGATTGAATATTGTTGCTAATGCAACCAGTTCGGCGTATGCCGTTGGGTTTATTAAACTGAAACCCCCCGGAAAAAGAATAGGTGCAAAAAGTATTGAAGAGGTAATGGAGGCAATCAACCAGAAATTATCGGTCATCAAGGAAGCCGGCATTTTCGTCTTTACCGTACCTACCGTACAGGGATTCGGAAATACGAGCGGTTTTGAATTCATTGTGCAGGACCGCTCCGGCGGCTCCCTGGAGAAACTCGGATCCGTAGCTAATGGCTTTATTGGCGATCTGATGAAGCGAAAAGAAATTGCCTATGCTTTTACCACATTTAATACTTCCAACCCGCAATACATGCTCAATGTGGATGATGCCAAATCAAAGCAGTTGGGCGTGTCCGTTAGTGATATCCTGGGAACACTACAGGTTTATTATGGAAGCAGTTTTGCATCCGATTTCAACCGTTTCGGGAAATATTACCGCGTGATCGTTCAGGCTGATATAGCCTATCGCGCCGATCCTTCTTCACTGGATGGTATTTTTGTGAAGAATGATCAGGGCCTGATGGTTCCCATGAGTACGCTCGTGCAACTGCAAAGGGTTTATGGTTCGGAAACGGTAAACCGCACCAACCTGTTCAATTCGGTTACGATTAACGGTACAGTAAAGCCGGGATTCAGTTCCGGTGATGCCATCAAAGCCATTCAGGAAGTGGGGGAACAATATTTACCACGCGGATATTCTTATGAGTGGTCCGGTATGACTCGGGAAGAAAATGGGGCGACCAGTCAAACGAGTCTCATTTTTATTCTCAGTGTAGTGTTTGTTTATTTTTTATTATCGGCTCAATACGAAAGTTATATTCTTCCTTTCGCCGTATTACTTTCCATTCCGACGGGAATCCTGGGTGTATTTCTTTTTATCAACCTCACAGGTATCGAAAATAATATTTATGTGCAGGTGGGTCTGATCATGCTGATCGGATTGCTGGCCAAGAATGCCATCCTGATTGTAGAATACGCCGTTCAGCGAAGGCGGTCAGGTATGGGGCTGACAGCGGCAGCGTTGGAAGCCGCAAGACTCCGGTTGCGTCCAATTCTGATGACCTCATTTGCATTTATCGTCGGCCTGCTTCCCTTAACCTGGGCAACGGGCGGATCTGCACTGGGCAACCGTTCCATCGGTACAGGTGCGGTAGGTGGAATGCTCACCGGGGTCTTCCTCGGCGTATTTATTATACCGGTGCTCTTTGTGATCTTCCAGTATTTACAGGAACTGGTAGTCGGGAAGCCTAAACCCCTCCGGGAAAAATATGAGCTTAAATCGGAATGATCATAATCTAAATCGGAATGCGATTTCACAGAGGCCTTGAAAAGACATTATACCTCGAATTAAAAAAGTAAACGTTTTCGGATGAAAAAAATAGTTTTATCCAAATACCCGGCGTTGTTTGTAATCACCCTATTGGTTATTTCCTGCAGAACAGGGAAAAATTATCAGCGGCCAGCGGTTGTTCTGCCAGACAGGTTCATGCAACAACAGAGTTATTCCGATACCAGCAGTATGGCCGATATCGATTGGAAAAATTTCTTTGCTGATCCGGAACTTCAGCAGTTGATTGATAGTGGGATCCGTCGCAATTATGATTTACAACTCGCACTAAAAAGGATCGGTGTTGCCTGGGAGCAGGTGAAGCAATCTAAATTAGTGTGGTATCCGCAGCTTGATTTGCAGGTGAACGGACAGATTAACAGGCCTTCTGAAAATAGCCTCAACGGAATAAGCGCGAATAGTTTTCTGGGGAAAAGTTATATCGAAGACTATATTGCTTCCCTGAACATGACCTGGGAAATAGATATCTGGGGAAAGATCAGTCGCCAGAAAGAATCCTCCCTGGCTCGGTACCTGTACTCATACGAAGCGGCAAAGGCAGTTCAGACGCGGCTCGTAGCAGACATTGCCCAAGGATTCTTTAACCTGCTGATGCTGGATCAGCAGCTCAGCGTTACAAAACAAAACCTGGGTCTGAATGAACATTTTGCACTGGTCACCCGCTTACTTTATGATGCGGGTGAAGTCACTTATCTCGCCGTACAGCAGGCGGTATCACAGAAGCAATCCACCACGTTGCTGATACCGCAACTCGAACAAAGTATCGCGATTCAGGAAAATGCACTGCAGGTGCTTACGGGAAATCTGCCTGGGAAAATCCGGCGACAGGAATTGCTAAATGATATTCATTTCCGGGATTTCTTATCTGCCGGTTTACCCGTAGCTATGCTAAGCCGTAGACCCGACGTGCGGTCATACGAAATGGCATTGGTTTCTGCCAATGCCCAGGTGGGCATTGCGCAGGCAAATATGTATCCGGCAATCAATCTTACAGCAGGCGGAGGACTGGAATCTTTCAAAGCCAGCAACTGGTTTAATATTCCGAATTCTTTATTTGGACTTGCAACGGGTACGATCCTTCAGCCCATTTTCAGAAGGAGGGAATTGAAAACCCAATTTGAAATTGCGAAGCTGGAAAGAGAACAGGCAGTGATTCAATTCCGGCAGTCGGTGTTAACAGCCACTTCGGAAGTGGATAATGCCCTGGTGCAGATTGATAAACTTAAAGAGCAGGAAACGATTGCGAGATCGCAGACGGATACCCTGAAATCAGCGGTATCCAATGCTGAATATTTATTCAAATCGGATATGGCCAATTACCTGGAAGTGATCACGGCCCAGCAAAATGCATTGCAGGCGCAATTAAATCTGGCTTCTGTTCAACGGCAGAAATTAGATGCGCTGGTTGAATTGTACCGGTCTTTAGGCGGAGGATGGAGATAGGTTGATAGTTGATGGATTTTATTGCGAATTCGCAACTGATGAACCCTACATTACTGAAGCTAAAAACTAGTTGTACACGGACCAGCGTTATGCAGGGTTCGTGTATTTTGGTGATGTGCCACCAACCGGAAGAAAAAGGAAACCTGAACCGTTTGCCTTGCGGCTTAGGTTCGACCGTTTATCTACAGAGGTAATTTGTTTTTGGATAAAGAAGGGCTGGACGTACATAGGCGGTTTAGAGGTTTACCACCCGGCTTCCGTTTAGAAATTGAACCAGGATTTTTGAAGGAAGGATCCGATGGGTGCCACTTTGAAGAAGCCCCGATGGATAAAAGTAATTTTATTAGTTGAATTTTTAAAAAATTTTCCCATTTCAGGGTAGTTAACCGGGATTTTTATTCATTTCCTGAATTGGGATTTTGCTTAATTTTATTCAAACTACGTTTATGAACAGGAGAAAGTTTTTACACACCGGTTCATTAACCGGTATTGGTCTTGCCGCTGCCGGTCTGGGTTCCCTCCAGGCATCATCCGATTACCTGCCCGATCAATCCCGATTCCAAAATCTGCCTGCATTGGACCTGGAAGAAATTACCATTGCGCAATTACAAAAGAAAATGCAGCAGGGCGAAGCGAGTTCGGTTTCTATAACGCAGGCTTACCTCCAAAGGATTGAAAGAATGGATAAGCAGGGACCTCAACTGAATTCAATAATTGAAATCAACCCCGATGCGATTCGTATAGCCGAAACGTTGGATAGAGAAAGAAAACAGGGGAAAGTAAGAAGTGCCCTGCACGGTATTCCGGTGCTGGTAAAGGATAATATTAATACCGGAGATCAGATGATGACAACAGCCGGATCGCTGGCGCTGACGGGTAACAAAGTAAAAGAAGATGCTTTTATTTTACGGCAGCTTCGTGATGCAGGGGTGGTTTTATTGGGTAAGACGAACCTGAGTGAATGGGCTAATTTCCGTTCTTCCCATTCTACGAGTGGATGGAGTAGCCGGGGCGGACAAACAAAATGCCCGTATATCCTCGACAGAAATCCTTCTGGATCCAGTGCCGGTTCAGGTTCTGCAACAGCAGCTAATCTATGTACAGTAAGTGTGGGTACGGAAACAGACGGTTCAATTGTGTCACCCGCTTCTATAAATGGGTTGGTTGGTATCAAGCCAACGGTAGGTTTGTGGAGCCGGTCCGGAATCATACCAATTTCCGTCACACAGGATACGGCCGGCCCCATGGCGCGGACGGTAACGGATGCTGCGATTTTACTTGGTGCCGGCACCGGCGAGGATCCTTCTGATCCCATTACCCGCGAAAGCAATGGCAAGGCACTTAAAGAGTATACTCCCTTTTTAAACCGGGATGGATTGCGGGGAAAAAGGATCGGCGTTGAGAAATCCCATCTGGAAGGTAATCCGGATCTCGTATCACTGCTGCGTAATGCCATCCAGGTTCTCGAGGCACAGGGGGCAACAGTGGTTGAAGTAGACCTGATGAGTTCGCTTAAAGAATTAGGGCATGCGGAGTTTCAGGTA
>JAYVXJ010000054.1:0-8870 GCA_043785285.1 Chitinophagaceae bacterium | reverse complement strand
CGGAATATTGATTCAGGTGGGAGAATTCATGAATGCGCTGGTCTGCGCCGGTAAGCATGGTCCTGAATTTGTAAAATTTAAAAATACGGTAACCCCTTCCAGCTCTTTCTGAAATATAAAATATGGATCCCTTTGACTCGATGCGTATGGTAAGGGCAATGAGCAGGAATAGTGGACTTAACACCAATAAGGCAGTCAGCGAAACCAGGATGTCAAAACTCCGTTTTAAAACAGTATGAATATTAGCCGGTGGAATGAGCGCTTCTTCCTCCTTCAGGTTGCCATTCATTTCCACTGTTTTTGCCTTTACTTTGTTGAGGAAGCGTACTTTACTCACGAGCATCTTTTCCGCTGCTGTATCAATCTGCATGATCTCATCCGCCAGCATATGCTTTTTGTAAAGTTCCAACTCAATATCGCAGAGACTCGTTGAATCCATAATAAATGGAATAGTACAAAGGGCTTTGCTGCTGTTCAGAAAATGGACGAAACTTTTTACGGCAGCAAAATCAAAACTGGATTCACAGAAAATAACTTCCGGAATGATATTTCTTTCCAGGGCTATTGATCGTTTAAGTTCAGCTTTTGCATTCTCAATATTATCGGAAGCATATCCGCGCTTGTATAACTTTACAAGTCTTTCAATATTGACGGAATTTTTACCAATATAATAAAACCCGCTGCTGATATAACCTGGAATGGCCACTATTTCTTTCGCCCCGATGCTGTACCGGGCAAAGGCTTTTTCGTGAAATGTGGAGGCCTTGGGTAAAAATGTAAAATCCATAAGTAGGTTCAGGTTTAAGATTTCATGAATACGACAGCAATGATTAAACTGCTTTCATCGGGTAATAGGTATCGAACGATTTATTTTCTATCAACTGCTGAACTGAATTAACCAGCTCAACCGGGTTGAAGGGTTTTAGAAAATAACTATGAACATTATACGCTGCACAATTTTCTTCTGTTTCTGCTTTGCTTAGCCCGGAGAGCACAACCACCGGAATATTTTTATAAATTCCACTGGTAGCCAGTTGCTGAATTAATTCCCAGTTTTCCAAATCAGGTAATTGCGGATCAGCAATGATCAAATGTGGAAAATTTCTTTTAGACAACCAATGCATGGCGGAACAACCATCGGGCACAGTAATCACCTGATAAGATTTTCCAAGTACTGTCTGAAGCAAAAACCGGATCGCTTTACTATCGTCTACTGCTAAAATTTGCTTTTTCATGAGCAGAAGTCATTTGTTTATTTAGACTCTGTTCCTCAGTAGGTTGGAATTTCGGCGCGGGGCTAAACAAGAGGTATTGGCATCAACAGGATTGAACCTGGGATATGGCTTTGCAATCGTATTTTAAAATGATGCTGAATAGGGGATTTCAAGGATAGATGGCCTTTCAATAGCCTCATTGGTTTGGAATTGGAAACTGATAGCGTTTCAGAGGAATTGAACCGGACGTTTAGGAATTCTACGATAAAAGTAAGTATTTTTTCCTAAGATCCAAATATTGGTTAACCTTTTTTTGTTTATCCGTTAAACCTCAGAATGCCTGGCTGCTTTTTCCCAAACGGCTGTCTGGCGTTTCCGTAAAAACCTATAAAAACCCATAAAAACCGACAGATTCATAAACATGAAATAATAAGGCACATAAAAAGCCTTAATACGTATGTTATTACTTGCAAAAATCCAACCTGTCCAGGCCAATACATAAAATATCAGTTGAAGAAAGAAAATGCTGTGGTATAATATACCCGCTTCCTGATAAATAATGGCCATATTGCTGACAAAGAAAAGAAACAGGCAAACAGGACAAAGTGTCCAGCGCAGGATACGGTGAGAAATGAATTGAAAAGACAATATGGGATATTTAAATACGTTGAAGAGACCCTTCAGAATGACCATAGCCTGAAATGCTCCGGCTGAGATGCGGATTTTCCGCTTTTGTTCCTCTTTCATGGAGGCGGAAGCCGTTTCAATAGCATAAGCCTTTGGTTCATAACGAATTACATAACCTTCCATGCAAATTTGAAGGGATTGTACAAAATCTTCTATTATCGTATTTTCAGCGGCTTGATGAAATAAGTCTGATTTTACTGAAAAAAGTTCTCCTGCTGCCCCTACAACTGAGTAAAATTCTGAATCCAGCTTTTTGAGAAAAGATTCGTATTTCCAGTAAAATCCTTCACCGGCGCCTGCAGCCTTGTCTTTTTCCCGGGAAATAATCTTTTTTTCACCGGCAACACCACCCACTTTCGGATCGGCATAATGTTTTACCGTTTCCCTGATACAGGCCTTGTTAAGCAGGGTATTTGCATCACAGAAGATAACATAAGGGGTATGGACGAATTGCATGGCCCGGTTCATTGCAGCTACCTTGCCCCGTCGTTCGGGCTGATGTAATAATTGAATCTGACCGTATTTCCGGATGATCTCCGGGGTTTGGTCGTTTGAGCCATCGGTAATAATAATAAGTTTGAGTTTTTCAACCGGATAATCCAGATCCAGGCTGTTTTGGATCTTTTTTTCAATAAAGCCAGCTTCATTGTATGCGGAGATAACCAGGGAAACTTCCGGTTCAAAATCAGTTTGCAGGGGCCGCTTTTTGTTTTTTGAGAATACGCGTTTGAGCTTTACCAAAAAATAAATCAGTACTCCATAACCGAAATAACTGTAGAATACAATAAAAAAACTGAACCAGAATAAAAACTTCAGCATTATGCAGCAGTTGGCTAAGCCGCTAATTTAGAAGATTCAATCCAAGAGACAGCTTTAAAAATGGTAATTCTTAAAAATGAGCCAAAGGCCGGTGATATTGGAGGCAAAGACGTCTAATAAATTTTACTTTATGGAATTTATTATTATTTTTGACTCGTTTGGGTAATCCTAATCAACTGGTTACCCGGATGAAATAGCCAGGAGATCAGTATGCGTTTTTCTTCTTATATGATTTACTCATTTTGTTCCCGAATCTCCAATAATCCATTTCTTCCTTGTTAAAATTAATATCCTCCGAATGACCGCGGTGTTGGTAATCTCTTTTAAAATGAATGTATAAAAAATCTTACCCATGGATATCATCTATCTCTTTAAAGTACTGATCAGGAGAAAATGGACTATTTTATTCTGCCTCGTACTTGGCTTGGCCGGGGGATTGATCTTCAGACTTTTTATGCCACGTCAGTATGTATCTACAGCTCAGTATTCAACAGGGTTTTCCCAGACACAAAAAGTGAGTCTTCAGTTAACGGAAATTTTCGATGTAAATCAGATTGATTTCCGGTTTAACAATGTCATTGAAACGTTTAAGTCTCCGATTGTTCTGGCGATGGTTTCCTACGACCTGCTGCTGCACGATCTGGATACAGAACATCCATTCCGCACACTTACAGAAAAACAAAAGCAGGATTCAATTTATCGAAATGCGGATTTTCCCAAAGCGCGGCTCATTTTAAGAGATAAATTAACTACGCTCAAGCTCCTGACCACCTATGATCCGCAGGATAAAATGGTTTGGAACCTGCTGGGTATATACGATTATGATCAGCCCAGCATATTGAAACGACTTACCGTAGAAAGAGTTCCCAAAACAGATTATATCAATGTATCCTTCAGCTCGGAAAACCCGGAGCTGTCAGCTTATGTTTCCAATAAAATCGGCGTAAAGTTTAAGGAGTTTTATAATTCACTCACCTCCACCAATACGAAAGAATCTTTGTATAAACTCGATAGTTTGCGGGAGAGCAAGCGTAAAGAAGTAGATACCCTTCGTAACCGCCTGCAGCATTTCCGGGATAAAATAGGAACACCCAATCCGGGAGACGCTGCAACGGCTGCCATGAGCGGCTTGCAGGAGCTTACTTCTTCACTAACTGCCCAGCAGGCGAACCTCAATGATTATAAACAAAGGCTTCAAAGTATTATTGACCAGTTGCGTGAACTCAATGCCAATCCAACGTCAACAGTAACCGTGCCGGTGAACAACCATGGAGATGAAATTCTGGTACTTCGCAGAACCAATGAAGAGCTGGCCAGCAAATTGGCCCTGAAAGGCGGGGTGGATGCTGCCCTGCAGCGCCAGGTAGATGAAAATATTAATAAAATCACCCTGCTCAGCCGGTCTAATCCAATTATTCCCGGCGTCAATCCGGCGCTGAAAGCTGCCGACCGCAAGCAGGAGTTGATAAAGGAGAAATTGGATTTGCAGTCAGCTATTGCTTCCACCACAGATAATATTGAGATGTACAAAGGCCGGGTGGAGCAATTCCGGAAGATTGCCTTTTCGGGAGGTGGTCAGGAAGTGATTGCCAATGCCTATCAGAACGATCTGGCCATTGCGCAGAAAGACCTGGAAAAATATAACAGCAGTATTTTTGCTTCACAGGATATAGAGGTATCTCCGGATTTCAATTTCAAACAGATCCTGCTGGGTCAGCCACCCATCAAGCCGGAACCGACTAAAGGGGTGTTAATTATTACCATTGCAGGCTTATCCATGTTCTTCCTGTCTTCTCTCTTCATTATCATCCTGGAGTTGCTGGATTCTTCCTTGCGCACACCAACCATCTTTCAGAAAGAAACCAAAATGGAGGTGTTGTCTACTTTAGGAAAGATTGATCTGGAGAAGAAATCGCTCGGTGATTATTTTGATTTTAATTCAAGGAGCGACCGGGAGCAGGGTTCGATACCTTTTATTGAGAATCTCCGGAAACTGCGATATGAAATTGAAAAAAGCGGAAAACATGTTATTCTTTTTACGAGTACCAAGGCTCAGGAAGGGAAAACAACCATTATAGAGTCATTGGCACATACATTTAGTATGAGCAAGAAAAAAGTATTGCTTATTGATGCCAATTTCTCCAATAATACACTGACCCGTGATTTTTCAGCCAAACCTTCCCTGGAAACGTTTAGTATGACCAATCAGGAGGGCGTGGATAAGATATGGGGCATAACCACCCTGACCAATATCACCAATGTGGATATCATTGGCTGTGATGAAGGGAATTATACGCCTTCTGAAATTCTACCCAAAGGGAATTTGTTTAGTAACCTGGATAAGCTTGTGCAGCATTATGATTTTATTCTGATAGAAGGAGCGGCCTTGAATTATCATGCAGACAGTAAAGAGCTGAGTGAATATGTGGATGGTATCGTAGTGGTATTCTCGGCACGGAATACCATCGGGGACCTTGACCGGGAATCCCTTGGGTTTCTCAAAGAGAATAGAAGTAAATTTATCGGGGCCGTATTGAATAATGTTGATGAACAGAACCTGGATCTCTGATCCTGATAATTACATAATGCAGCACCGTTTTATAAAAAATAGGGATATCATCATGTTTAGCTTCCAGCCATGGAATTCTGATATCGCCTTTAATTTTAAAGATATGGCGTATGAGCTTGCCCGTTATAACCGGGTATTGTTCATAGACCGTGCTTTGGACAGGAAAACGGCATTGAAAAACAAGATAGGGCAGGGCTCAAAACCTTCCAATGGACAGGGAAATAAATATATTCAGCAGATCCAGGATAATTTCTGGGTGCTTCATCCTAAATCATTACTCGAATCGGGTAACTGGTCTCCCAATTATAAACTGTTTGATTTTTTCAACCGGATCAATAACAAACGGTTGGCTGCTGAAATAAAAAAGGTCATCCGTTCCCTCGGATTTGTGAACAGCATTTTATTGAATGATAATGATTTTTACAGGGGATTATACCTGAAAGGGTTATTACCGGTAAGAGAATTTGTTTATTATATCCGGGATTATTTGATCATTCAGCCTTTTTTTGAGAAGTACGGTCCCCGGTGCGAAAAGGAAATTATCGAAAAAGCCGATCTGGTCATTGCCAATTCCGCTTATCTCGCCACATATGCAAGTCAGTGGAACCCCAACAGCGCAGATATAGGCCAGGGTTGTAACCTGGATGAATTTATTGCAGCCGGGCTCCCGGTTCCGGGGGATATGAAGGATATCCCAGGGCCTATTTTGGGATATTGTGGCGCCGTTAGCAGTATGCGGCTGGATGAAGATATACTGGCTCATCTTTCCTTGTCCTTTCCTGAATTCAGTATCATACTGGTGGGGTCATCTGATCCAGGGTTTGACAAAAGCAGATTGAGAGGTATGAAAAATGTATACTTTCTAGGCGGGAAGAAGCCCGTGGAAATAGCTTCCTATGTTCAACATTTTACCATTTGTATGAACCCCCAGGCGCTAAACCTCCTGACGATTGGTAATTATCCGAGAAAGATTGATGAATATCTTGCGGCAGGTAAGCCGGTGGTTGCCACGGCTACCGAAGCGATGGAGATGTTTCGGGAATATACGTTTCTGTGTGCATCCAAGGAAGAGTATGTAGAAAACATCCGTAGAATTCTGGAAGATCCGAATTGTACTTCGGAAATGGAAAGGAAACGGCGCCGGAATTTTGCACTGACACATACCTGGGAAAATTCCATTGGAGCATTAGGAAATGCATTTTATCATTCGGGAAAGCAATATCACACTTAGTATTATGAGCAATAAAGAGGAAAATACAATGATTTTCGAAGTGATCACCACCATGGCGCTACTCATTTTTATTGTTTTTATTTTCGTAAAATTCATGTATTTCTAAACGTATGGAGATAGACTTATTAGTAAAGCACTTTTCTTTCAGGCAATGGTTACGATATCATTTTCTGGAGAAAAAATTAAACACCGTTTTCGGCTGGATTCTGCTGTCTTTGCTGAGTGTGCTCATAGTATATAGTATCGTGATGGTAGATTACACGATTGGTCCGGCATTGGTAGCTTCTTTTGCCGCCCTTCTGTTGCTGGTCCTGCTCATGAAATATCCTTATTTCGGTTTTTATTTTCTCCTTGCGTTTTCCTCCGTTACAACGGCAATCGACCGGATGTTTACGTTACCTATACCATTGGGAATTTTCATTGAAATCATCACGTACTTCGTGCTCCTCAGTATTGTACTTAAATATGACCTGAAAAAAAATCTTGATTTAAGGTTTTGGGCCAATCCGATCACCCTGGGCTTCTTTGTATTATTCGGTTATTACCTGATTGAGCTTTTTAATCCGGCTATGTTGAGTCAGCTTGGATGGTTCAGCTTTTTCAAAAAACAATTAAGTTATTTCGTTTTTTATTACATCTGTTACAGCCTGCTGGATTCCCGGGCGCGTATGATATATTTTGTGCGGTTCATGATTGTGCTCACTACGTTGCTTGCGTTGTACGCCTGCAAGCAACAGTGGTTCGGGTATGCCGGATTTGAATTGCGTTCGATCGGAACCGGAACCGGGATGACGCTTTTGCTGCAAGCAGGATTACTGCGTAAATTTTCCGTCTTTTCTGATCCGGCAACATCAGGTATCCTTTTTGCCAGCGTTACTATGTTGTGCATCATTCTTTTTATCCGGACCGATAATAAAAAAGAAAAGATTTTGTTGGGCGTCGCGGGAGTAATCAATCTGCTGGGCTATAGTTATTCCGGTACCCGTACCGCTACGTTGATGATCGTTGCAGGTATATGTCTGTATTGTATTTCCACGCTTTATGAGAAAAGGACGATTGGGTTCCTTATTTTTTCTGTATTGACGGTTACTGCGCTGATGGTTTTACCTTTTCAGAATGTGGTCACCAACCGGATCCAGTCCACGTTTGAGGGAACCAAAGATCAGTCAGCCGCCCTGCGCGACTACAACAGGCATCAGGTACAACCGTATATCCAGGACCACCCCATTGGAGGTGGGATTTTTACCTGCGGATTCGAAGGACCTAAATATAATCCGGGGCATTACCTCGAATTTCTGCAACCAGACAGTGGTTATATGAAGACAGTGGCTGAGCAGGGGGCCGTCGGATTAGCTCTGTTACTGATATTTTATTTTATAATAATGCGGCATGGCTATCACTATTTCTTCCGGGTGAAAGATCCGGAGATCCGAAGTTATTATATTGCTTTGCTGGTCATGATGTTTACCTTAATGGTAGCACAATATGCTCAAATGGCCATTACACAATGTCCGGTTGTCTTGTTCTTTCACGCCATTATGGTTATTTTTATCAAATTGGCTGATTTCGATAAAAGTCCTTCCCCCCAACCCATAACAACTATTCAAAATTGATCGTATGCGATATCTCTTAGTGGCTTTAATGTTAATCTCGGAAACCAGTTATGCCCAAACGCCGCCCAATAAATATCTTTTCCGTACGGATAGTACCCGTTTGCCGGATATCAGGGAAAGACTGGTGCAACTGGCGCTCCAGAATCCGTCTTATGAAATGGTGGATCATGCTTCACTGGCTGCCGGCTACCAGATAAAAATAGCCAAGTCTGCCTACCTGGGTCTGTTTAACGCACAAGGGAATATCAATGAGTTTACGCTCAATAAGGGTGCTTCAAGTTACAATGGTGTCAAATACCCGGTTCTTTATCCGAGGTATAATTTTTCACTGAATGTTCCTTTTGATGTTTTCTCCCGGGTAAAGAATAACACCAAAATAGCCAAAGAGAACTTTTATATATCGGAGGCTGCGAAAAATGAGAAATTCCGGGAGATCAAGGCAGATATTCTTACCAAATACGAAAATTATCTCCTGGCTAAGCAACTGGTGGAATTCCAGGGTAAACTCACACAGGGACAATATTCTTCCCTAAAAAGAGCAGAAAGTGACTTCGCGGAAAATCTAATTAAGCTGGACGATTTAGAGAAAGCCCAGCAAAGTTATATTACCGAACAGATAAGAAGCCTTACCCTGCAAAAGGATCTCAACATAACTAAATTAGAGATTGAAAAAGTGATTGGTTTAAAAATTGAAGACGTGGAAAGAGGGCTGAAATAGGGAGATACACGGAAATGCG
>JAYVXJ010000053.1:0-2697 GCA_043785285.1 Chitinophagaceae bacterium | reverse complement strand
CGCCGCCATCAAGATTTGTTGTGGTATTATCAATTGGGGTTCCATCAACTACAAACATCGGTTGGTTCCCAACAAAAGATGCATTTCCCCTGATGACTATCCTTGATGAAGCGCCAATTGTACTACCACCACTCGTAACCTGGGCGCCTGCAATCTTGCCAGATATGGTGTTTACTATGTTGTTGTCAGCGGCATCGGTCAAAGCGTTATTTTTCAACTCCTGAACCGAATAACCAAGCGTCTTTTTGGCTCTGGAAATACCCAGGGCGGTAACGACTACCTCTCCCAGCTTATTTCCCGAAGCGGTGAGTGAAATCAGCATCGTATTGCTTCTTCCAACCTTAATGATACTTGGCTCATATCCGACAGAAGTTATTTGTAACTCCTGTCCGGCGGTTGCCTCTATTTTGAATTTACCCTGTTCATCGGCACTTGTACCCCGATTGGTTCCTATCACCCGGACTGTAGCAAATTTGATTGGTACTCCGTCACCGTTTAAAACAGTTCCTGTTAATTGCCGCAGCTGTGCAAAAACTGTAATACCTGCTCCTATGCATAACAGAAGGAGCATCCCGATGGTAGTTATAATTTTCTTCATTGCATTAAATTTTGGTGTTAAAATTGAATATTTAATTAGCAGATGCAGTTTTACATTTTTACAACAAACCAGCCTTACAGCTATATTGCCAATGCGACGTAAAGGGGTAATTCTATTGACTTTAATAACCTTAAAATCCAGATCTCTAAATAAACCAGCAATAATAAAATTATATTATTAAATTAATAAATAAAAATAATAATTCGCCGTTTATAGATTAAATTCAAATCCTAAGACAAGCATATCTATGTATTATTTTGATTAGCAAGTAAATAGAAAGCCAGAGTGGAAAGATATATTTAAACTCACCTAGGGCAATATTTTAATAATATTATATTAGTTATAGATAATTAAAGACGCTTTTTATCAGTGCAACGGACGATAGTAACTAAAATGTTCTCAATGGGCTATTGAGGCCGGATCGAAATTGGGTTAACAGGATTTGAAAACAGTTTATTCCCAACCTTCCTGAACTAAATAACAGGAGCAGGATTTACATGGCACGGCAGAGAAAGTATTAATACTAACGCGTTGTGCTATTAAGAAATGTTGATAAATAAAGTGGTTCTCCATGTGAAAACACGCCTATAAAAAAACTCATAGGTTGCCCTATAAGTGTGGATGAGCTGCCATTTTTATAATTTAGGCCGTTCGTTATTAAATACACAGGCGATCCGGACATTCCGGGAAAAAGAATGTCATCAACCCATATTATAGGTTTATTCTCCTGATCAATATCGGGTTCTGAAGCAATAAACCCTGATTTCCAAATGGGTAAAGATGGGAAAGTCTTTAGCCCAAAGGAAACCCAGGAATAAATACCCTATCAGTTGGAGATATTAGGATAGAATCCGGAGTATTATGATAATTTACCGGGTAAGTTTTTATTTCTATTGTATCACGGAGGGGAATTTCAACTACGTCGACCATTTCATTTCCGATAGTATTGTGATACCATAAAGCATCTCCCCTGATGGAAATGAGATCTTCAACCTTCACAACATAATTTCCAAGTATTTTTGCGTTTTGAGCTATTGCTATCCTTTTAGGAGTAATAGGATATTTCGGATCCAACCAACTATTATCAGTGGGCTTTTTATTTGTAACTACATGGTAGTAGGTGACTAAATATGCCTATGTCTTTGATTTTATCACAAATCCAGTTGCGCTTCCCAATTTTAGATTGTCCTTATATAATTCAATGTACACAAGCTTTGAACTGATTCTATTTTAGAAATTGTTTGAGAATACGATATTAAAAAAAAGAATGACTGGAAAATAATAAAAACCCTTTTTTTCATATAGTTAATTTAAGGTTTCTGAACACAATTTACATTAAAACCGGTTTGAGCGTATGGTATTTAGCTGGCTATATGCACAAATCCTCACACCAATCCGTGTGCCTGCATAGACAGGTAACAATCATCAGTGATAATCAGGTGATCCAGCAAGAGAACGTCTATAAGTTCCAAGGCCGCTTTGATCTGCTTCGTTATTTTAATATCCTGTTTACTGGCTACCAGATTCTTGCGGAAAAATTCAAAATCAATATGGCTGCTCAGCCTTTCTAACTGGTCTTGGTTTTTACTCAACTTCCCCAACCGCATTTACTCGTCAAATAATCCTCTTGCTTTGGACATGACCATGGATTCTGATTTTATTGCCAATGGCAAAATTTACTACAGTATCCCCATCTGTAAAATCGAAGTGATCTATTTTTGGATGTACAATGCCCTATTTAAGTGCATTTTCAGGAGTTACACTATTAAATTGATTTTTTATGGTTTTTCTATACAAGGGATCGCTTATCAATATACTTGCGTTTACTGAGGCGCCAATTGGAAAAAGACTTGCATCCTTCAAGGAACTACTATCATTAACAGCTAATTTTAAAAGTGGAGGATGTTTAATCCCCGGCTTATATATAATAGAAAATAAAAGCATACCTGCAAGGATGAATTTTATGAGACGTGAAAGCATGATGATTAAAAATATATTTTGATTTGAAGATTATAGGCTTGGGCTCCATTGTTCATGAGGTCAATTATGTCCCGCTCGCTAAACGTGAGATCGTGAATATGAACACATGGTCTAAAGAC
>JAYVXJ010000052.1:0-8885 GCA_043785285.1 Chitinophagaceae bacterium | reverse complement strand
TCGTGAACGTGCGGTTACTCATTTGTTTTTGTTTGGCGGGCAAAGGTACTGCAATTTGCAGGAGATTTGGGAATGGTCATATTATTCTGCACCTTTGCCAACCATTTTATATGCAACTGATTACGGATTTATTTCCCTTACTGAAAATTCCCAAATCCACGGTTATTGTCATGCATCAGAAACCTGACGCTGATGCTATGGGTTCTTCCCTCGGACTTTACCATGTACTGACAGCCCTGGGTCATTCAGTTACCGTAATCTCTCCCACCAACTGGGCAGAATGGCTCAAGTGGATGAAAGGAGCGGATAAAGTGATCGACTACGAACTGAATTCGGCAAAAGCAAACGAGATACTGGAAAAGGCAGAATGGATTTTTTGCCTTGATTTTAATACCCTTGAACGGGCACGGAAAATGGCTGAGCCGATCGCCCGGTCACCCGCCACCCGTATTCTGATCGATCATCACCAGCAACCGCAGGAAGACATGTTCACTTACGGGATCAGTGATACCTCCAAAAGTTCAACCTGTGAAATGATATTTGATTTCATTATCGCTTCCGGCAACGGTGACAAAATTCATATTGCTGTTGCGGAATGTTTATATGCCGGTGTTATGACGGATACCGGATCGTTTCGTTTCCCTTCGGCCACAGCTTCGGTACACCGGATGGTTGCTATATTGAAAGACACCGGACTGGATCATTCTAAAATTCACGAAAATCTTTTTGATAATTTCCTGGAGAACCGGCTGCGCTTTACGGGGCACGCCCTGTTGAACCGGCTGGAAGTATTCTATGAATATAATACAGCCCTGATTTGCATTCCCTGGAAGGATCTGGTAAAATTTCAGATCCGGACAGGAGATACTGAAGGGCTGGTGAATTACCCGCTAAGCATCCAGGGAATTAAATTTGTTGCACTCATCATTGACCGGGATGAAGAGATCAAATGTTCGTTCAGAAGTAAAGGAGGCTTTGACGTCAACCTTTTTGCACGCCAATATTTTGAAGGTGGTGGCCATGTAAATGCTGCCGGAGGAAGGAGTAGTGAAAACCTGGACCAAACAGCTCAACGATTTCGCGCTTCATTGAAAGAAAACGCTTTACAATTACAATAAAACTGAAAATGAAAAAAATCAATTCTTTTCTATTTGGCATGGCAGCCATTCTGCTTATGGTTGCTTGTAACAATCAGGGTTTGAAGAAAACCAAATCGGGTTTATTATACAAGATCATTACCGATGGAAAGAATCCGGTGGTAAAGAAAGGACAGTTCATCAAGATTTCGTTCACGCAAAAATTGAGGGACTCTGTATTATTTAGCTCAGCAAACAGCATGCCTGCGTATATTCCCATAGACACGGTTGAACAGAACAACTACAGTCCGGTTGAAATATTTCATTTGTTAAGGAAAGGGGACAGCGCCGTGGTGGTACAAAGGGGAGACAGCATTGAGAAAAAAGCAGGTCAGGCCCTTCCTCCGTATATTAAGAAAAAAGACAAGATTATTCTTACGCTCCGGGTGATTGACGTTTTTGATAGTGAAGACCTCGTGCAAAAAGACCGGTTGCTGGCCCTGGATGCTTTCCACGCCAAAGAATCCAAAGAGATAGAAGATTACCTCGCCAAGAATAATATCCAGGCACAAAAAACAGAAAAAGGAACTTTCGTAAAGATCGATAATCCGGGAGATGGTCCTGCTGTTGATTCCGGCAAACAGATCTCGGTTATATATACCGGTAAGTTGTTCCCATCCGGAAAAGTATTTGAAACCAATACCACCGCTGGAAAAGAACCTATCAAATTTGTGATCGGAAAAAGACAAATCATTCCGGGATGGGATGATGGCCTGCGTTTATTTAAAAAAGGGGGTAAAGGCACACTGTATATTCCCGCATTCCTGGCGTATGATGCACAGCCCGGTCCCGGAAAAACAACCAATGAGAACCTGATCTTTGATATACAGATCGTAGATGTTACTAATGCACCCGCTGAAATGCCAATGAACATGCCGCATTCGGCTGTTCCAGGAAGACCCGTACCAAAAGTACCTGCTAAATAACGCTGAACGCGAAACGCTTAATTAATTGATCCCGGGGATGTCCTATGCATTGGTATAGGACATCCATAACCGGATTGTTTCAACGGCTTCTTTAACATCATGCACCCTTAAAATGGAGGCTCCGTTTTGCAGCGCCAGTGTGTTCATAACCGTAGTGCCGTTCAACGATTCTTCGGAAGTAGTTCCCAGGGTTTTATAAATACTGGACTTTCTGGATAATCCTGCGAGAACAGGAAGTTCCAGCATCTGTAAAACGGAAAGATGTTTCAACAGTTGAAAATTCTGCGCATGCTTTTTCGCAAACCCAAAACCAGGATCAATAATCAGATCCTTAATACCCCGCTGTATACATTCGGACTTCCGCAGAATAAAATAATCCAATACTTCCCGGATTAAATCATCATAATGGGTTAGTTTTTTCATCGTTTGCGGTGTTCCGCGCATGTGCATGCATATATAAGGTACCAGCCATCGCGCAGCGAGATCAGGTATTGCCGGATCATTGCCACCGCTGATATCATTGATCATACTGGCTCCGGCTGCAAGTGCATTTTCCACCACTTCCAACCGGTAACTATCTACAGAAATAAAAGCTTCCGGGAAATTGCGGGAAATGGTTTCTACGGCAGGTAACACGCGCTTTAATTCTTCCTCAACGGTAATATCTGCTGCGTCCGGACGGGAACTCATTCCTCCTATATCGAGCATCTTTGCTCCGTCTTTCAGCATTTTTTCCGCTTCCCTTAATAAGGCATCCTGGGTTTGGATGCGGCTTCCGGAATAAAAGGAATCCGGCGTTACATTGATAATACCCATCACGATGGGTTGATTCAATATCAGTAACCGGCCTTTGCAATTGAATGTATACATGGCTTTGAATCCGTAAATTTAGGCCGATCAATACTAAATACTACTTTTGAGCATGAAAGATACGCTCCGTCAGTATGAAAAAGAAGTGAAATCCTGCCGGCACATCTTTATAAAAAAAACCGTGGATTATGGTACTTCCTGGCGCGTGTTGCGGATGATTTCCATTCTGGATCAGTTGTTCATTAAAGCCAGTCGCATCCGGACCCTGCAGCAACGCGGCGTAAGCCTGGTAAAGGAAGATATCCGCGGGGAGTTCCAGGCCTTGGTCAATTATGGTATCATCGGGCTGATCCAGCTGGATCTGAATACGGATACGATCGAAGATCTGGATCCTGGTAAAGCCGGAGGACTGTATGATGAAAAAATTCAGCTGCTGCAGCAGGTCATGGAGAAAAAGAACCACGACTATGGTGAAGCCTGGCGCGAAATGAGCCAGGAAGGTTTTGTGGATCTTATCCTGATGAAGCTTTTAAGGATACGCCAGATACTGGCGAACGATGGAAAAACGTTAGTCAGCGAAGGCATAGACGCTAACCTGACCGATATTATCAATTACTCTCTTTTTGCACTCATCGGTATTGATGAAGGACGGCACAAAGCGGGATAAAAAAACGGAACTCATATTCATGAAAAAGATCCTGCTGAACGTCGCCCGTTTTCTGGTTGGAATGCTGTTTATCTTTTCCGGGCTCATTAAGGCAAATGACCCGTTGGGACTGAGTTATAAGATGCAGGAATTCTTTGATGTATGGCATATGCCGGCTTTCAACCAGTATTCGCTCGTGCTCGCAGTGGTAATGATCATCTTTGAAATAATAGCGGGTGTAGCCGTTCTCGTCGGCTGGCGTATGCAGTTGTTCGGATGGCTGCTGCTGGGGTTAATATTATTTTTCAGTTTTCTCACCGGTTATGCCGTGCTTTCCGGAAAGATAAGAGAATGCGGATGCTTTGGTGATTGCATACCGCTGCAGGCCATGGGCTCTTTCATCAAAGATCTTATACTGCTGGTATTGATTCTGTTTCTCTTTGCTCACCGGAAAAAAATCAAACCGCTGCTTTCGAAAAATGCCAGTCTGCTGGTGCTGGCTTTCAGTCTCATTTTTTCCTTTTCCATACAATGGTACGCGTTGCACTATTTGCCGTTTATTGATTGTTTGCCTTATAAAATCGGAGCGAATATTCCGGAAAGAATGAAGCCTCCGGTTGGTTCCATTCCGGACAGTACCATGATCCATTTTGTGTATGAGAAAAATCATCAGGTGGTGGAATATACGGCAGACAAACTACCGGCTGATTTTGACGACAGCTATAAATTTGTGAAACGGTACGACAAACTAATCCGTAAAGGAAATGCAGAACCTTCTATCAGGGATTTTTCCCTGGTCAGCGACGCGGGAAATGACAGCACCACGCAAATCCTCGACAGACCGGGATATAAATTGCTTTTATTCTCCCGTAATTTTCCGGAAACGGATCCTGCCTGGAATAAACCTTTCAGTGTATTATATGCGTTGACCAAATCAAAAAATATTCCGGTCTATTTCGTTACGTCCGCCAGGGAAGAAGCAAATGCCTACCTCACTGCAAATAAACTTTCTACTGAGATCCCCGTATTCACGTGTGATGCCACCGCCATAAAAACGGCAGCGCGGACTGACCCAACCATATACCTGCTTAAAAAAGGAACCATCCTAAATAAGTGGAGCTACGCAGAACTGGAATCGGTATTCCCTGATATAAGCTCCCTTTCTCTGCAATCTCCTGAACCCGGTATTCAACCATGATATCCAGCATCACTTCAAAAATATTTTATGGCAGCCTGGTGATGGCCGGTGTGGTGGTGATTGTTTTTATTTTGTTTCAGGGATTTGGTGATCCGGCAAGACTGATCATGGGGCAAAGAGCCGATGCCGGCACGCTGAACAATATCCGTAAGGAACTTTATCTGGACCAACCAAAATGGAAACAATTTGTTTATTATCTCAATGATGTATCGCCAATAAGCATTTACAGCAAACAGGAACTGGAAGAAAAAAAAATTAAATACCTGGGCATCGGTTCAGCTACCAAATTGGTATTGAAGTTCCCTTATCTGCGGCGCTCTTATCAAACCCGCAGGGAAGTCTGGAGCATGCTCACCGATGCGTTGCCAGGCACCATCATACTGGCTTTCGCCGCCATGTTCATCGCCACGGTGCTGGGCATCGGACTCGGTGTGATTGCAGCCGTAAAAAAGGATACCTGGATGGATACCACGGCCATCTTCGGGAGCGTACTCGGCATTTCCGCTCCTTCTTTTTTTATGAGTATTGTAATTGCTTATGTATTTGGATTTGTACTTAGTCAGTATACCGGACTTCAAATGACAGGCAGTCTTTTTAATACTGATCCATTTGAGGGTAAGCAATGGCAGCTTAAGAATCTGATTCTTCCCGCCATCACGTTAGGCATTCGCCCCCTGGCCATTATTGCGCAACTTACCCGTGGATCTATGTTGGATATTTTGAACCAGGACTATATCCGGACAGCTTATGCAAAAGGTTTATCCAAAAAACAGGTGATCTGGCTACATGGATTAAGGAATGCATTGAATCCTGTAATCACGGCCATCACCGGATGGTTTGCGGAATTGCTGGCCGGTGCTTTTTTTGTGGAATATATTTTCGGTTGGAAGGGGATAGGTAAAGTAACTGTGGATGCGCTGGCTAAACTGGACTTCCCCGTAGTGATGGGATCCGTGCTGGTTACTGCTTTCTTTTTTATTGTAATTAATATTTTGGCAGACTGGCTGTATCGCGTAGTTGACCCACGGGTTACCTGATCACTACTTCCCGGATTAATTTTTCGCCAAGCGCTTCGTTTACCCTTTCCATAATCAGTTCCTTCTTATAAAGCAATTCCTGTTTTAATGGAGCAACAGTAGTATGAATGTACAGGGTGTGGCCATGAATCTCAATCTGATCGGTATAGCGCGCAATGGTTTTCCCCATAATTTTTTCCCACACTTCCGTGATCTGAAGTGCGAGTACATTTCCCTTCAGCCGACTTTTATTCAGAAATTGTTTCATGGCTTCCGCCATAGAATATTCTCCCATGGGTCAAAGGTAAGGGTTGAAGAGGAGTTGATGGTTGATGGCCTTTGGGTGCGAATCCGCACACTGGATATCTATCAACCATCAACGGGAATATGGAAGAAATTTTACAAACCAATCAAATCATAATCCACATCCAACCTCTCCAAATGCTCCCGGATGCGGTTGCCATGCGTATCTGTGATGAAGAGCTGGCCGTTACCCGGAGAGCAGACCCTTTCCAGGAGCTGGTGCATCCGTGTAGCATCCAGTTTTTCAAATACATCATCCAGCAGAATGATGGGTGCAAAACCCTTGCTGGTTTTGAGGATATCGTATTCAGCCAGTTTCATGGCAAAGAGCAGGCTTTTGCGCTGACCCTGGGACGCTATATTTTTAAAATGCTGGCCTTTGATCCGCAACTCGATATCGTCTTTATGAATTCCGGAATGGGTCCGCTGTAAAAGGATATCCCGGACGCGTGATTTATGCAGGATCTCCGCAAAAGAAGAATACAACAAATCACTCTGATAAGAAAGTTCCAGCTCATCGTCTGAGCCGGCAATATACTGGTAAATAGCCTTAATGGATGGAAGCATTTCCCGGAAGAATTCCTGCCGCTTCACAAAAATATAAGTGCCAGGTAACAGTAACTGCGCATCATATACGTCGAGCAGAATTTTATCTGAGGTTACCCGGTCTGCCAAAGCCCGGAGTAAATTATTCCGTTGCTGTAGCAGCCGGTTATATTCAATCAGGTGTTGCAGATATTGTGTGTCAAGTTGACAAAGCAGGGCATCCGCGTATCTTCTTCTTTCATCGCTTCCGTCGGTAATGATACGGGCATCATCGGGCGTAATGATCACACTGGGGAATTTTCCAATATGTGCAGAAAGCCGCTGGTAGATTTCATCATTGAGCAGCACTTCCTTTTTACCGGTTTCCCGAAGAATGCAGATTACTTTCTGATCCTGGCCGCCGGAATCAAATTCACCTTCAATCCGAAAACCGGCTTGCCCGTGATGTACATTCTGAAGGTCCGATTTATAAAAATAACTCCGGGTAAAACTCAGATAATAAATCGCATCCAGCAGATTGGTTTTCCCCACGCCATTATTTCCGTGGATCCCAATAATCTGCTTATCAAAAGAAAAAGATTCTTTCAGGTAATTTTTATACTGGACAAGTGATATCTTCTTTAGTGATAACATGGACGGTGACCCGTTGAGCGCGGTGCAATTTAGTCATTGCCCGTCATCCGGATGATATTATCAATCCCCGAAACGATTGATTCTACGTCATGGCTCATGATAGCATCTGCAAGCGCAGCCACAGCACTTACGGCATCCAAAACCTGCTGCATCTTTTGAACCGTATGCAAAAATTTCTTTAGCCCTTCTGCGGCTTCCTGCATTTTTTGAATCTCCGGCTGGATCTGCGTGAATTCCAGTTGCACCGAATACGCATAAAGCCGGCCAGCAGTTGCAGCCAGTAAAGCAAGAGCCTGCTCTATCAGTGTTCGCTGGCTGTTGTTGAGGCTGGCATAATGGGTCAATTCATAATCAGTAATGGCTGACTGAAAATGGGTCAGACACCGGGCAACAGCAATCAGTTCCCGCGGAGTTAATCTATTGTTCATAAGCGATATTCAAATTATTTGGTTAACCGGATAATCTCCTCAATCAGATTATTGATCTGTATAATATCCTGCGCAATCTCCGACTCCGTTTCCCGGAAGTCTTTTTTCTCTTTCTCAAATGCCAACAGGTGATGGTCTTTCCGGATGGTTGCCAGTAACCGGACCGACTTACGGATCTTTTGCCGTTCTTCATCCATTGCTTTCAGAAACTCAATATAACGGTTATTAACAAACGCTTTTTCAACTGCTGTTTTTGACCATTCAAACAAGCGGGCATAAACAAAAGACCGGTAATTTGCTGTTGCCTGGTCAATTTCACCCTGCAGGGCAGCATCCAGGATAAATTCATAACCCCGGATCACCGTAGCCAGCACCGTATCATTTTTCTGCATGATCTTTTTTAATTTCCCCGCCCGATAATAGTTTAGCGGCTCATTCAACAGCGTATTGAGCAAGCCTTTTACTGCGGTTATTTTTTCATCAGAAAACGATAAAGCAGGCAGAAGCCGGTGTTGTATATCGGCGAGAGACGAAACCAGGGGTCGGGCATTATAAGCCAGGAGTTTTTTATCTGATACCGCCTGCAGGAGGAAGAAATAATTCCCAAGGGTCTGGTTGATTATTTGCAGCAGGCTATCACTGGTTTTATAATCGCTGCAGGGAATGACCGGGTGGGTAGCTTTAGCATAAAGTGAAGTATCGGTCAATTGTCCGAGTGTTGCGGGATCATAAACTTTGCAAAATTGTCCAAACCCAAAAGAACTCCGGTTTAATTCCGATGTTCCGGAAGCAGCTGATTTGGCAAACCGGTTTATAGAATCGGTGGATTTACAGGATCCCAGAAAGAAAAATGCTGCGATTAGCGTATTCTTCATAGAAAATAGTCTGGTTTAAGCAGTTATAAAGAGGAAAAACAGCCACTCAAATGTCTCCCTCAGCTCTCAAAATTCCTGTTTACCCCTTATCTTTGCTCCGCCTTTGCCGATCCCCGGCAGGTTAAAATCAAATTTACGCAAGTGGCCACGAAGTTTTCAAAAGAAACCTATTTATACTGGTACGAATTGATGCAATTGATCCGTCAATTTGAGCTGATGGCGGAAGAAAAATATAAAATGGAGGGCAAGATCCGTGGTTTTTTCCATGCTTATATCGGGCAGGAAGCCATAGCAGCAGGATGTATGACGGCCTCCCGTCCCGATGATCCGTTTATTACCGGATACCGGGACCATGGTCTGGCCCTTTC
>JAYVXJ010000051.1:0-8897 GCA_043785285.1 Chitinophagaceae bacterium | reverse complement strand
GGTCAGATCATTGTTGATGCCACCGGAATGCCTTTGGTAGAGCAGGATCAATCAAAATTTTATGCCGGCAATTACAATCCTGATTGGACGGCGGGGATCACCAATACAGTTCAGTTTAAAAACTGGATCTTTTCCTTTCTCATTGATGAGAGAAAAGGAGGCATCGTGATTTCCGGAACCCAGGCGCTGATGGCATTCCAGGGCACTTCGCAAATAACCGTGGCTAACCGCGAAGCAGGTTTTGTGGTTCCGAATTCAGTTAGGCAGGACGGATCTAAAAATAGTATTATGGTATCCCCCCAGACCTATTGGATGTCTGTTGGAGGTAACAGTCTCGTGGGAGAGGCTTTTGTAAATGATGCCACCAATATCCGCTTGAGGGAAGCAAGTCTTACATATGCTCTTCCTGCAAAGTCGCTTTCTAAAACCTTCTTTAAGGGAGCCAGTATATCTCTTGTTGGGCGGAACCTTTTCTTTCTTAAAAACAATGCAGTCGGGTTTGATCCTGAGTCAGCGTTGGGTACCGGGAATAACCAGGGGCTTGAATATGCTTCGCTACCAAGCAACAGGAATTATGGCCTTTACCTGAAACTGAATTTTTAATTCTAAAAACTATTAGGCAATGAAACCACCACTTTTTGAATATACATCACAGTTGCATCTCACCATGTTGATTGCTATTTTTGGTTTTTTGGTGATAAGTCCGGGTTGTACTAAAAAATTTGATACCATTAATACGGATCCGACCACTTTCAGTTCCTTGCCTGCCGCAACGCTTCCAAAGGCTTTTGCCAAGGCTGAATGGGAAGGTGTGTACGCCGATGCAGGCAATTACGAAGTGATACATAGTCTGTATGCTGATCTATGGAGTCAGTATTTTGCTGACGGAGGCGGGTTCGCAGGTGACAGGTATGTGCTGAACCAAGACCTTGTCATTTATTCCTGGAGCCTGACATATACCGTGAACTGGCCCAGTATAAAACTGGTTATAGACAATACGGCCACAACAAATCCTCCCGCCAACGCCATTGCTAAAATATGGAAAGTGTACACCTTTCATCAGGTTTCTGATCTTTATGGACCTATTCCTTATTTTCAGGCTGGTTTGGGAACTTTAACCATACCATACGACAGCCAGGAATCCATTTACAATGATTTTTTTAATACCCTTGACTCCGCCATTTCGGTTTTGCAAAATACGGACACGGGTCAAAAGCCTTTTGGTAACGATGACCTGATTTTTCATGGGGACATCACCCAGTGGTTAAAATTTGCGAATAGCCTCAGATTGCGCCTTGCCCTGCGCATTTCGCAAGTTGACCCAACCAAAGCTCAGCAGGAAGCTGAAAAAGCCGTTGCTGCCGGCGTAATGTTAGCAAATGATGATAACGCGTTTGTTGATGTAAGCCCTAATTCTACCAATGGCCTATGCGATGAAGCCCCCTGGGAGAATATGCGGATGAGCACTGCCATGGAAAGTTATCTGAAAGGTTATAATGATCCGAGAATGCAACAGTATTATGATCCTGCAGAGCAAGATGGCCAGTACCATGGCCTTCGGAACGGACTAAGCCCTACCCAGATCTCTACTGCAGTAATTATAGGGGGTGTCAATAAGGGGGCTGTCAATCTGTCCAATATCAATTCAACGAGGTGGGATGTCACTACCGATGCAACAACCCGGTTAAATGTAATGTATGCTGCGGAAAGCTATTTTTTACGTGCAGAAGGAGCATTAAACGGATGGAATATGGGAAGCAGTGCTAAAGATCTCTATGGATCAGGAATTGCTACCTCCATGCAACAATGGGGCATTTCAGATAATACCGCCATTCAGAATTATATAAACAGCACAACCACACCAATAGCTCCGAATGATTTCCTGAACTCCCCTGCTGTTGCCGGCATTCCTGTACAATTTAGTTCCGATCCTGCCATTCAGCGCCAGCAGATACTTACCCAGAAATGGCTTGCCATCTTTCCGGATGGGCTTGAAGCGTGGGCGGAATTAAGACGAACCGGTTATCCCAAACTATACCCTGTTGTTCAGGTTGATAATCCGGATATTATTCCTGGTGATATCATAAGAAGGTTGACTTTTGTTGCATACGATTATCAAACGAATGGAAAAGCAGTTCAAGCTGCAATACCATTATTGAACGGTCCTGATAAGGTAAGTACCCATGTATGGTGGAATAAATAAGAATCATGCGTATCCTGGTTCATTGTTTAATAATCATCCTTGCCCGGTTGTTGTTTCCTTTAGCTGTAATGGCCTTACCGATCCATATCATACCCGAACCGGTAAATGTTAAGGAAAGGAATGGTGTTTTTCATATTACGCCGTCTACCCGATTGTTCATATTAACATCAGATAAGGAAACGATCAAGGTATGTATGGATTTTGCAAAAGAACTGCAGGATGCTTCAGGTATACGGTTACCTGTATTATTCGCGCCCACACAGGATGGCATGGGCAATAGCATTATCGTAATGCTGCAGCCAGAACGGATGATTAAATGCCAGGAAGGATATCTTATTGATATAAATAGCAAACAGGTGCATGTTTCCTCGCCGGGACAGGCCGGAATATTTTATGCTTTTGAAAGCATCAGGCAATTATTACCCCCGGATTTTTATCAGGCTGTAAGGCATCGGTTGATTCAAAGCCTATCCATACCCTGTTCCCGGGTATTGGATTATCCCCGGTACGCGTATCGGGGTATGCACCTGGATGTCAGTCGCCATTTCTTTACAATCTCCTTTATAAAAAAATATCTGGATATCCTTGCATGGTATAAGATCAATACTTTTCACTGGCACTTAACCGATAGCCATGGATGGCGTTTGGAAATCAAACAGTATCCGCGCCTGACATCGGTGGGCGCCTGGCGGGCAGACAGGAAAGATATTCCCATGACGATTGCAGAACCTACCGCTAAAGAGGAAGCGGTCACCTATGGAGGATTTTACACCCAGGAAGAGGTCAGGGATATTATTGAATACGCGAAAGAAAGATTCATCACCATCATCCCGGAAATCGAAATGCCGGGGCATTGCACGGCTGCACTGGTGGCTTATCCGCAATATAACGATCTGGACAATAAAACGCCGCTTCAAATACCTTGCGGTTATCCGGGTGATCTCGAACATAATTTTTGTGTGGGCTATGATTCCACTTTTGTATTTCTCGAAAATATTTTAAAGGAGGTCATGCAGCTTTTTCCCGCCCCTTTTATTCATATCGGCGGTGATGAAGTGCGGGAAGAACCCTGGCTCCATTGCTCCCGTTGCTGCAGAAGGATGGAAGAGAATGGCCTTACAACAGGTAAAAAATTACAGGCCTGGTTTACCCATCGCATAGATAGTTTCATAACTGCCAATGGTAAGAGGATGATCGGATGGGATGAAGTTCTCCAGGCAGTTATTTCCCAGCAATCCGCGGTTATGTACTGGCATGCTGATGTCAGCGGCATTCCTAATTCGGCCAAAAGAGATCTGATAATGGCTACGTATCATTATACTTATTTCGATTTTTACCAATCCGATCCCGGCCTTGAACCGGATATCACTTATGCGCCGCTGTTCCTGGATACTGTTTATGCATTCGACCCGACACCTCCAGCATTGACAGCAAAGCAAACCGAACAGATCCTCGGTGGTGAAGCCTGCCTGTGGACTGAAAACGTTTCAACTCCAGCAAGAGTGGAATATATGTTGTTGCCGCGCTTGCTTGCGCTTGCTGAAGTGTTGTGGTCTCCGGTTGATAAAAAGGATTATGCAAGATTTATCACCAAAACAGAAAACCAATTCAAGCGTTTTGACGCAGCCGGAATTTATTACGCAAAGAGCCTTTATAATGTGTCTATCCAACCGGTGTTTGACTGCAGTAGAAAAACTATTCACGTCTCCTTATCCGATCAGACACATAAATACCCCATCCGCTATACGACCGATGGAACTACACCGTTTGTCCGTTCACCGCTTTACACGAAACAATTGGATATTCGCAGCAGTGCAGATCTGAAAACGGCTGTTTTTATAAAAGGAAAGATAGCAGGGAAGATAAATGAAAATATCTTTACGCTTCATATAGCGGCCGGCGCTTCTATTCGGACGGATCCTGCGGGAGCCGGAGAACCGGCCAACTCCTGCAAAAGACTTGTAGACGGAATCTATGGAACGATAGAGCCTTATGATGGAAGATGGGTTTCCTTTCATGATTCAATAAAGACCTTTACTATCGCACTTGCGGAGAATCAGCCCATTCACGAAATAGGCATTCGGTTCATGGAGGACCAGGTAGGTAATATTTATTTGCCAAAGGCGATTGAAATTTCCTCTTCTCCAGATGGCAATCATTTTAGTTCTTTATATAAAGTGGTAAACGATACATTGCCTGAACAAAAGTTAAGGCATGTAGTGAATTATAAAAAGACAGGCTTGCATACCAATGCGCGGTATATCAGAGTAGTTATCAGCAATGTGAACCTGTTCCCGGAAGAAGCCAAAAATATGATATTCCTTGATGAGATTGTTGTTCAATAAAGCCTTGCTGCTCCATGAACTTAATAGCCGGTCAACGTTTCGTTATGTTAGAAGTATTTAGGGACATGAATATATTCTTAATGAATGTCTTCCTGTTCGTATTTTCCTTCATCGGGTTGAGCAGCTGTTCAACCCCCCCCCCGGCATTATTTACCTTGCTCAGCCCCTGGAATACCGGGATTGATTTTAAAAATACACTGAAGGAAAACGAAGAGGCCAATGTGTTGAATTATGCCTACTTCTACAACGGCGGCGGAGTAGCCATTGGCGATATCAACAATGATGGTCTTCCGGATATCCTTTTTACCGGCAATATGGTGCCCAACAGGCTCTATTTAAACAAAGGGAATTTTCAGTTTGAAGACATTACAGTAAAAAGCGGCATAGCAGGTAAGCAGGGATGGTGCACCGGTGCAACCATGGCCGATGTAAACGGGGACGGGAAACCGGATATCTATATCTGCCGTTCGGCTGATATAGATCCGGTCAAAAGAAGAAACCTTTTATTCATTAACAATGGGGATCTCACTTTTACCGAAGAGGCGGCGCAATTTGGATTGGCCGATGAAGGATATAGTACCCAGGCTGTTTTTTTTGATTATGATAAAGATGGCGACCTGGATATGTTCCTGGTAAATCACTCCCTGCAGCACTATGCCAGTGGGGATTATGAAAATGTGAACCTGAGAAAAGAACAGGATCCTGCTTTTGCCAACAAATTATTCCGCAATGACCACGGGCATTTTACGGATATTTCCCGGGAAGCGGGCATCACTTCCAATGTGCTTACTTTTGGACTCGGAGTTGCGGTGAGTGATTTCAATGATGACGGATGGCCCGATATCTATGTTTCCAATGATTTTAATGAACCTGATTACCTATTCATAAATAACGGCAAAGGCGGTTTTACAGAGAAATTGCGGGATTGCATGGACCAGGTTTCCCTTTATTCCATGGGGTGTGATGCCGCCGATTTTAACAATGACGGAAAAATAGATCTACTGACGCTGGACATGTTGCCAGAAGACAACTGGTCGCAAAAAATGCATACCGGCTCGGAGAATTTCGACAAGTTCCAGATGCTGTTCAACCAAGGCGTTTATCCGCAATACAGCCGCAATATGCTCCACCGGAACAACGGCGATGGCACGTTCAGTGAAATGGCCCAGTTTGCGGGTGTGTCTAACACGGACTGGAGCTGGGCTGCCCTCTTCGCTGATTTTGACAATGATGGCCAGAAAGATCTTTTTATCAGCAATGGTTATGCGAAAGATAATACCAATATGGATTTTATGCGGTATCGCATCAATCAGCAGCTCCGCACAAGAGGTGGTGGAAATACAAAAGATATCATCCGGGACCTGATCAAAAAAATGCCTTCGGTAAAAATTCCGAATTATATTTTCCGGAACAACGGGAACAGTAGCTTTAGTAATAAAAAGGATGAATGGGGTTTTGGTAAGCCTTCAGTTTCGTCCGGTGCAGCGTATGCCGATCTGAACAATGACGGCGCCCTTGATCTTGTGATCAGCAACATCAATGACGAAGCCTTTATTTATAAGAACAACGGGAATGAACGAAATCCAGCCAATCACTATTTGAAAATACGGCTTCGGGGCATCGGTCAGAATGTGAATGGCATCTGTGCCAAAGTAAAACTTTATTGCGGGAATAATCTTTATTACCAGGAAGAGATGCCGGTGCGTGGATTTCAATCATCTGTGGATCCTGTTCTCTGTTTTGGACTGGGAGAAACGGATAAAGTGGATTCGGTTATCGTTACCTGGCCTGATGATCACATAGATAAATTATTCCGGGTAAAGAGCAATCAAACAATACTCATCCGGGAGGGATTGAACCCTTCACCAAAAAGTAAGGATACGACGAAGTTAAAAAAAACATACTTTTCTCCATCCGCTGAAATTCCATTTTTGCACCGGGAAAATCGTTTCAATGATTTTACGATACAGCCATTGCTCCCTGCTTATCTGTCGCGCATGGGGCCATGCATGGCGAAGGCCGATCTGAATAACGACGGATTAGAAGATATTTTTATCGGCGGTGCAAAGGGGCAGCAGGGAATGATATTTTTGCAAACCACGAACGGCCGTTATTTACCCATGGCCGAACCTTCTATTGCAAAGGATTCTTTATCGGAAGACGTAGCTGCCGTTTTTTTTGATGCCAACGGAGATGGCCATCCAGATCTCTATGTAGCTTCCGGTGGTTATGAATTTGAGCCGCATGATCCCTTATTGCAGGATCGCTTGTACCTGAATGATGGCAAGGGGCATTTCACCAGGTCGCTTAATGGACTGCCTACCCTTCTTTTTAGCAAGAGTTGTGTGCGGGCTGCCGACATAGACAACGATGGCGACCTGGATCTGTTTATTGGGGGCCGGGTTATTCCTGGACAATATCCATTGCCACCGCCGAGTAAAATCCTGTTGAATGATGGCAAAGGACATTTTACGGATGTCACGGCAACCCTTGCGCCCATGCTGGATCATGCGGGCATGGTTACCGATGCGGCCTGGGTTGATCTGAATCACGATCACTACCCGGATCTGGTGCTGGTGGGAGAGTGGATGCCCATCAAAATCCTGATTAATGAAAAAGGAAAGCTGACAGACCGTTCTGCGGATTATATACATTTCCCATCCACCGGCTGGTGGAACAGCATCCTGGCAGAAGATTTTGACGGAGATGGGAATACGGATCTCATCATCGGCAACCAGGGGCTCAACAATCAGTTTCATGCAAGTGAAAAAGAACCGGTCAATTTGTATTATAAGGATTTCCGAGGTAGCGGAAGGCCGGATCCGATTGTATGTTATTTTGTAAACGGTATTTCTTACCCTGTTTATTCAAAGGATGATTTGATGGATCAATTTCCTTTGCTCAATAAGAAATTCCTGGCTTACGACCAGTATGCGAAGGCAACCATCAAGGATCTATTTACAGGAGAGCAATTAAAAGATGCCCATATTCTGAAAGCGGAAATGATGCAAACAGTTTATCTCCATAATGGACGCGGAGGATTTGAGAACATCCCCCTCCCGATGGAGGCACAATTATCGCCGGTCTATGCAATCGCAGGAGCAGATGTAAACAAAGATGGAAAGCCGGACCTCGTCCTTGCAGGCAATAATCAATGGACAAGAATCAAATTCGGGCGTTACCGGGCAAACCATGGAATGGTTCTTCTCAATGACGGGAAAGGAAATTTCCAGTATATAGATCAGTGGGCATCCGGACTGAACGTTCGGGGAGACGTTCGAAGTATGCTGACCCTTTCTACCCGGAAAGGGATAACACTGATATTTGGTTTGAATGACGATTCTGTTAGAACGTATAACCTTACCCGCTGATCAATTTTGCCCTTTTTCCCAAATGGATCCAAGGGAGCGGATGGTCAGTTCCTGAAACATAGATCCTTTTACCGGCTCTAATTGCATTGCGTCCAAAGGACTGTCCGGAAAAAAGATTTCCGTCATGGTGGTTAATCCTTCATCCGCAAAAAATTCAATAGAAGCATTATCCAGGATCAGCGAGAACCTTGCATTTTTTGTATCCGCGATGCGGGGACCATAGTGAACGGCGGCAAAATGCGGATCAAAATCAGAATGGCCTGCGTGGGTCCGGTTAATATAAAATGCGTTTTTTCCAGGGTCATATCCAACCAACAATTCCTGGCCTTGCTGGTTACTAAACCGGATTAAAAAAGATTGAAGAACGGGCGTTTTAAAATCAATGCGGGTGGCTCCAGATAGCCGAAATATCCGGGGCGAATAAAGTTTATTATAAGAAACGGACTTCTGTGTAAGCATTTCCAGTGTAGGCACCGGGGTCATAGCTGTGTAATACCGTCCCTGAATATATTTTAAAGATAACCGTCGCGGGAGGGTCATTGCACTTCTCCATCTTTCCGTAGGAACTTTTGTTGCATATTGCCAGTTACTCATCCAACCCAGGAATATTTTTTTATTCCCTGTATTACTCCAGGTAACACCTGCATAATCGTCCGCTCCGTAATCTGCCCATTTGGTTAGGGTATCTGTGCAGATGAAATTTTCACCATCAAAATTTCCCGTAAAATACTGGGTACCGGAGCCGCCCTGAAAACCACCCGGATTGATGTTTACAATCAATAACCATATTTTCTTTCCATTCATAGAAAAAGAAATAAGATCCGGGCATTCCCAAACGCCGCCATGGGCACCAAGTCCCTGACCGAATTCACTTTCCTTTGTCCAGGATTTCAGGTTTTTTGAAGAATAAAACAAAATCCGGTCGCCCGCAGCCAGGGTCATGATCCATTTCTTTTGAACGGGATACCAGCTTACTTT
>JAYVXJ010000050.1:0-2704 GCA_043785285.1 Chitinophagaceae bacterium | reverse complement strand
CCGGACTTTATGTCCGCACATCTCTGCAGACCAACGGCGATGGAGGGTTTAATAGAATGTTCATACCCCATGCATTGGGAAAAACGAAAACGATCGATCTTGGATTAAATTCATTTTATATCTCCGGTCTGGATAGCCAACATATCTATCTGTCTAACTGGACGGCATCTACTTATCTGCTCATCTCGGGCCCTACCTTATCTCAAATTGACACTTTTCACATCCAGCTTGCTGATAGTCTTAAAAAGTTTTTCTTCGCCTGTTCTGTTTCAAACCGTACACTGTTTTTTGATGATCCGAACCATAATATAATTCTTTATTCCACCTTTCCGTTTCAGCATATTCAGAACTATCATTTTACGACTATTCCATACTTCAACGCCCTGCTGCCTGTTTCATCCGGATCGGTCGTATTAAGAACCTTTAAAAAAACGCGGAAGCAAAATATCCTAACCAAACTAAGTGGGGTAAGACCCTTTATCCTTGAAATGCCTCAAATATTAAAACAAGGCGATGAGGGATATTTTTCTACCGATGGTACACTCTGTCTGGATCAAAGCAGCAACCAGCTCAGTTACGTATACCGGTATAGAAATAGTTTTATAGTGATGGATACCAATCTTAACCTGATCCATCAGAGCCAGACCATTGATACCACTGATCATCCGCACCTGAATATAAGTTCTTATGCTGACAAGGATAAGGTCTCGACCACTTTTTCCAGTCCGCCGTTTGAGGTCAACCGGAATGCATGCGCCAGTGCTGGCCTTCTCTACGTGTGTTCAAACATCCGCGCTAAAAACGAGAAACAAAGCGTTTTTGATCTGTTTTCCGTACTGGATGTATACCGGGAAAAGGATGGCCGTTATCAGTTCAGTTTCTATGTTCCCAAACAACATAACCGTCCGGTCAGTAGTTTCCGTGTAGACAAGAAAACCTTATATGCGATCTGTGACCAGTATATTAGCCTGTATGAATTGTCATTTTAAGCTTGTCTGTTCTAAGGATCCCGCACAACGATGACTTTCATTTTCCGCATAGACCTGAAAAGATGCAGGCCATGCTTTTCCAGTTCAATCGCTATTTTTTCAGCCGGGTCATCAGCGAATCCCTCCAAATGCAGGTCTATTTTTCCGCTAACCCCTGTTTCATCGTAAAAAGGTCCTTCATTTTGATTCGTTAAGATCAAGTTCAGCATCAGAACTTTTATTGGCTCATTGACAATACTCATATCAGCTGCTTCAGGACTTTTTGGATTACCGCCGTGAGTCTTAAGGCTTTCTCCAACATTTGAATCTGCCGTCAGTACCCAGCAGGGCATGAGTTTTTCTTCGACACGGACCTTGAACCCAAAATAATTATCCAGGTCGTTCTGCATCATTTTTTGCATGTCGGAGGTCGTTGCCTTTCGCCAGGGCGGAATACTCAGACTATAACAATAAAAACCGTTGCCCGTTTCAGGATCAGTTTGAAAAGCGGATGAATCATGGATTAATAATTGAGGCTCTGGATAATATTGTCCATAAGAATTGGGTAAGTCGAGACTCGGACCCTGCCACAGCGTATCCCCAAAAGCCATCTGGTAAAGCAAAGATAACCAGATACCGGTTGCCTGATACCGGTTGTTCATCATATACCCATAGTGCTTTGCCTTCCTACTGACAAAAGGCGGAAACTTTATTTCAATATTTGGATTCCAGGGACTTAAAACCGAACGAAAATAATAGCTCGTATCATTGCCCCCGTTATTATGAATCAATAAAGGTTTTGTCCAGTCGTAGGCCAAACTCCTTTTTTCATTAGCTTGATAACTTTGATCTACAAAGGAAAAGGGATGATGAGTTAGAAATTGACGGATATTTTCCGGAGTAAAATCAATACCGGTGGTAATAGCCTGAACGATGCCCCGGTCATCGACCCAGAGCATAAAAGGAACATGAATAATGCCCAATTGCTGAAAAACGGTTTTTGTAAAACAAACCGGCAAGTCTAGCTGATCGCGGATCTTGAATCGGTTGTATTGAGTGCGGATGCCCGGATCCTCCCTTCCCACCAGAATAATATTCAATGAATCCCCAAATGCCTTTTTCAATTGATTGGTCTTGGGAAAGTTTTCAAAACAGGAAGCGCAACCGAAAGTAAAGAAGTCCAGGATAAAGGGTCTGCCTTTAAATTCTTTCAAAGATTTTGTCCTGACCGAATAGTTTTCAATACCTGTCAATAAGAAATCCGGGCAGGGCTTCCCGATCTCCGGATATTGTGGCCTTATTTCAGATTTGCCAATCCCTTTCTCCCCCATCAGGAAACAAAAAAGAAAAATGCAACTGTGTTTACAGATTCTTTTATACATATAATAAGATGATTATTAATACCCCGGATTTTGGGAAAGGTTTTCATCATTTTGAATCTCGGTTTGCGGAACTGGGTATAATTGATCCGATGCTTCCCAAGAAGGTTTTTCAGCAGACAACACTTCATTAACCCGGCCTGTTCGTTTCAGGTCCAACCAGCGGCTCCCCCATTCACAAAACAATTCATGGCGCCTTTCCGTTTCGATGGCGAGTTTCATACTGTTATAGTCCGCAGCCCCAGTCGGGTTTAGGTTTGCCCGGGCCCGGATCATATTCAGATCGGACGCCGCTCCGGGAATATTCTGCTGTTCATTGCGCGCTTCGGCGCGGATTAAATATTGTTCTGCTATCCG
>JAYVXJ010000049.1:0-2709 GCA_043785285.1 Chitinophagaceae bacterium | reverse complement strand
ATCAATAACGTATTCAGAAAGGCCAATTCTATTTCTTTAATAAATGTAAACGTGGCATTCATAGCTGTACTAAAAGATCCGTTAAGGAATAAATGGATCATTCAATTTGGCAGAATTGCCTGTTGGATGACCTCTCCCTTTGCCTTTATGGCAGGGTATATCCGTGGAATTCCTTTTTACTGGCAACTTATTGATTGTAGCTTTGGTATTATTGGATTGATCCCTTTAACGATCTGTTACAGGAAAATAGAGATGCCTGAACAGTTAGACAGTAAGTCATTCTATACAAACAACTGAAATGAAGCAAAAAACAGGAAGATCCTTTGTCAATGCCTTTTCCGGATTAGGAAATTTCTTTCGGCATGAACGTAATGGAAGAATTCAGTCCGTCATCGGCATATGCACGATAGTGGTGGCTATATTTTTAAATATCACACGTACCGAATGGATTGCCGTTATACTTTGCACAGGATCCGTGTTATCATTGGAAATGCTCAACAGTGCACTGGAAAAATTATGTGATGTGGTACAACCTGATTTTCATCCACAAATAAAGATGGTAAAGGATGCGGCTGCAGGAGCCGTTCTCTGGGTATCCATTATCAGCGCATTGATTGGCACAATTATCTTTCTACCTAAAATATTAAATTATTTATGAAAACGAGATTTACGGACATTGAAAAGATTCTAATATTATCCATTGCCTTTACCATTTCCTTATTGGCCGCCCGCATACTGTATACAAAAGATTATGCGTATGTTTTTTATATCTGGAATACTTTTCTGGCGGTCGTACCCTTTCTCTGCAGCAGAAAACTGATTGCCCAAACCCGGATAGGCCTGAAATCCATCCTGCTGATGGCTGGATGGCTATTATTTTTCCCGAATGCGCCTTATCTGGTTACTGATCTATTTCATTTCACGGTAAGCGGTGGGTCACCCGCGTGGTTCGATATGATCCTGGTTACTTCGGCTTCCTGGAATGGACTGGCTTTAGGTATCCTTTCCTTACTTCAGGTTGAACATTTCCTAAACGGTTACTTTAAAGAGAAAAGAGTAAGTCTGATTTCTTATTTGTTTATTCTTCTCTGTGGCTATGGTATTTATCTGGGCCGGTTTTTGCGCTTCAACAGTTGGGATATTGTCACGCACCCGCTTCCTCTTTTTTCATCCATTTACCACTCCATCATTCATCCTGTGCAACATACCAGTACCTGGGCATTCACGGTGATTTTCAGTTGCATGCTGGGAATTATTTATGCGATGATAAAACAGATGCAACAAAGGAATAGCACCAGTTGGTAAAGAACAAAAAAAGTTGAATGGCCCCAGAATCACTCATCCATAGGGTTGAGTTTGGGTTTAATACCCGGAATAAAACAATAAAAAACAATTCACATAAACGCTTATAGTTTTATAATTTTGCGCAGCAATTACCCCCATGAAAGAAAGGCTGAAAGAATTATCCAGACAATTAGCAGGTGAATTTTATACAGATGATGCGATGAGGATCCTCTACGCCACCGACGCATCGGCCTACCGGGAGATGCCGCTGGCTGTGGCCATACCCACATCGGTAGAGGATCTGAAAATACTAATTGATTTTGCCAGAAAAAACCATACTTCCCTGATTCCAAGAACAGCAGGTACTTCTCTAGCCGGACAGGTAGTAGGCAATGGCATCATAGTAGATGTCTCTAAAAACTTTACCCAAATCCTGGAGTTAAATAAAGAAGAACATTGGGTTCGTGTACAGCCCGGCGTAATCAGAGATGAATTAAATATGTTTCTGAAACCCCATGGTCTATTTTTCGGCCCGGAAACGTCTACCGCAAACCGGGCGATGATAGGCGGCATGGTGGGTAATAACTCCTGCGGTTCCAATTCCATTGTATACCGGAGTACCCGGGAACACCTGCTGGAAGTAAATGCGCTGCTCAGTGATGGTTCCGAAACGATATTCAAATCGCTCAACACCGATGAGTTCCACCAGAAATGCGAAAGGGATACCCTGGAATCCAACATCTACAAAACAGTAAGAACCATGCTGAGCAATTATGATAATCAGGCAGAAATAACCAGGGAATTTCCAAAGAAAACGGTCGAAAGAAGGAATACCGGTTATGCGCTGGATGAATTGATGGATTCAGCTCCTTTTATTGCAGGGAAACCGGACTTTAATTTTTGCAAACTAATTGCCGGCTCTGAAGGTACCCTCGCATTGATGACGGAAATAAAATTAAATGTGGTCCCTTTGCCTCCGGTAGAAACAGGACTGCTTTGCGTTCACTTCAATTCCATAGACGAATCTTTACGCGCCAATCTGATCGCTTTAAAATATAAACCCAGTGCAAGCGAATTGATTGATCACTATATATTAGAATGCACTAAAGCAAATATTGAGCAAAACAAGAACCGCTTTTTCGTACTGGGCGACCCAGACGCTATCCTGGTGATTGAATTCAGGAGCTCCAACAGAGAAGAAATTGTAGATATAACGAAGAAAGTAGAATCCGAAATGCGGGCTGCCGGTTTAGGTTATCATTTCCCTTTATTGTTTGGAGAAGATAGCAAAAAAATATGGAGCCTTCGAAAAGCAGGTCTGGGCTTGTTAGGCAACATGACCGGCGATGAAAAAGCAGTGCCCGTAGTTGAAGATACCGCAGTGGATGTTCAGGATTTGCCACAGTATATTACCGATTTTAATTT
>JAYVXJ010000048.1:0-2709 GCA_043785285.1 Chitinophagaceae bacterium | reverse complement strand
AAGGCTGGAATTATTGGTCTCACCAAAGCTATGGCCATTGATCACGGGCATCAGGGTATCCGCGTGAATTGTATTTGTCCGGGTTATATTGATGCCGGATTAGCAGAAGGGTATTTTCAAAGCCAGCCAGATCCTGCGCGGGCACGCCAGGAGGCGGGAAAATTACATGCGCTCTGGCGAATCGGCAAGCCCGAAGAAGTAGGGAAGGTGGCTGTTTTCCTTGCCAGTGAAGATGCTTCCTTCGTTACCGGTTCAGCCGTTGTGGTGGATGGAGGATTTGGATCCGGGTTACCTCCAAAATAAAAAAGGCCGCGAAACGGCCATCGTTGTTTTATACAAAATTGCATACGTATAAGACAAAATTGGGTAAGTATGGCCTGCTATTCTCCTGTAGATTTGAAATCATTAACACTTTTCCTACTGGAACGTTTCCGTTATTCCTGGTTATGAAGGCCGTACAGGAATGGCAGGGAACATGCGTTTCATTATATTTTACGTTTTTCCAAAACTAATAACTAAAGAATCTGCTATGAACTTACATTCCAAAACGCACAGCAAACGACCGTTACCGGAACGGTTACGGATGGAAAACTTCCACTGGAAAAAGTTTCTATAAAAGTAGTTGGGTCCAACCGGGGTACAACCACGAATGAAAAAGGTGCGTTTGGCATTACCGTGACTAAAGGTCAGACCCTTATTTTTTCCTACCTTGGATTTGAGGAAAAAAGAATCCTTGGAATGCGGGCCTGAATAGAAGGATTGCGGTGGTATGATGTACAGCGCTGGAAAATTGGTAAGGATATTATGTCCGGTACTGTCTATGGTTCCAGGCTTGGTTCTGTAAACCCCGGCAATGGTGCGCTGACCCTAACAGCAGGCAGGATACTGGTGGAACAAAGAAGTTTTGATGAATCAAAAAATTATCTTTGGCCGATCCCGCAAAATCAGCTGGATATTAATAAAAATCTGAGTCAGAATCCAAACTATTAACGGGAAAATAAGTCAGCGGTAAAACGCAAAAGGGATCCTATTTAAATGAAATAATAATGAAAAGATATTTTTTGCCGGTTTGCTTTTTTGCCTGCCTGTATTCATTGCCGGATCAGGTAATAGGTCAACCTGCAGATCCCGTTTACAAAAGCAGTTTGGAAATCGATGGCTCCAAAAAATACCAGCAGGTAGATGGATTTGGAGTGAATGCAAATACCAGAAGCTGGAATGGACAGGATCTGAAACCTGCGCTTAAATTGCTGCTGGATTCCCTTCATTCCACTATCTGGCGGGTGATTGTGGAGACAGTGGAGAAATGGGAAGAGGTAAACGATAATAGTGATCCCTTTGTCTTTAACTGGAAATATTATGATAGCCTGTATGAAACAACGAAGTTCAGGAAAGCCTGGGGAATGATAAGATACCTGAATGATAATGGCATCACGGATAAGTTGATGATCAATTTTATGGGACCTGTTCCTTTATGGATGGGCGGTGAAAAAATTAAACCCGAATATGAAGATGAATATGTTGAAATGCTGGTTTCGTTTTTTTATTATGCCCGAAAAACGAAGCATCTTCAATTCGGAATGGTATCCATTATGAATGAACCGGATATCCGGAAGGAAGGCCCGACTGTAGGGCCCGATCAGTATGTTCGTTTACTGGGCAAGGTTATAGATCGCATGAAGAAACTGGGTCTTGGAGATGTTCGATACGTGGCCCCGGATGTGGCTGGGATGGACAATGGAATAAAAAGCTATATACCAGCACTGATGAAAGATCCGGTGATCATGTCGAAGATTGTTCATTTTGGGTTACATAGTTATGGTGGTTATTATATAGATGTGGATTCTGCTTTGAAACATTCTCCCTATCCGAACTCCAGTTTTTGGATGACCGAATGGAATGCCTGGCGCGATGGGCTCGATGATGGAAAGATCGGCGTGTACGATTATAATTTCTCCAGAGAATGTACGGTTCATCTCCTGGCTCTTTTGAACCATAATGCAACGGCGGCTATTGAATGGGAAGCGTACGACAGCTATTATGAACACCATGCTCCCAGCTTGTTCAGTTATTGGGGGATGCTGGGATATGATCGGAAAAGTAATAAATATATTCCACGCAAACATTTCTACGCACTTCAGCAGCTGTATGGTTTTGTGAAGCCAGGCGCTTACCGGATCGGATTGTCAAAACCAGATAGTGGACTCGTTGCTATAGCCTTTCAGGATTCATTACAGGGTATGAGTCTGATTGGAATTAATAACCTGGATCATCCTTTATCCCTAACCGTTAGTTTGAAAAATCTGGCCGGCATCGAGCATCTGGAAATGTACCATACGAGCGCCACCGACAATATGCAAAAGGATGCAAATGTCCGCCTGTCGGGCCATCAATTTCAAATACTCATTCCTGCAAATTGCATTTTCACGCTTACGGGAAAGCCGGGTTCTGCTTTGAATGGTCAGGCCACGATGCAAAAACCAGAGCCTGCCAACTGGTATGCTGGTGACATTCACGTACACCGGAACTGCGGAGATGGCACGGGCGTTTTGGAGGAAGATAAATTTCCGGCCATGATGGTGCCTAATGATCTGGCTGTTATTTCTGTATTAGCGGATATGGGTAATGGAGAAGTGAAATACAGCCTGGAAGATTTGCAAAAAGTAAATGGAAAGGATGCCGTCCAATCCAAACCCGGGAGAATTATTC
>JAYVXJ010000047.1:0-2714 GCA_043785285.1 Chitinophagaceae bacterium | reverse complement strand
ACCTCCTGGTCCCAAACCAGGCGCGATGACCGGGCTACGCTACGCCCCGAACGCTCAATTTATCGCGGGGGGCAAAAGTAAGCTTTACCTGGGAATTATTTGCATGGAATGAGACAATTTTTCGTATTTATCCACTCGCTCTTCAATCTTTTAACCGGATTGGAAAGGGCCACTTTAAGACATTGTATACCAATGAGCAAAACGAGATTGAACAAACAATCGCTCCCACCAGCAGATAGTACCCTCCACTTTGTTCAACCCGGTAAGCATATTTGCTCCAGCCAGCGACTCGTTAACAGATAAGCCAGGGGCCACGCAATAAGTATGGCGATGCCGACCAGGATGGCATATTGCTTTAAAAAAAGGGTAATGATATGATAAACCTCAGCTCCAAGCACTTTCGTGACCGCAATTTCTTTCTTCCGCTTTGAGAGCGCCAGGGTCCACACCCCAAAAATGCCTAACAACACAATCAGGCCCATCAATCCCGTGGCAATCTCAGGTCCAACCGTTGTAATATCCGGTCCCGTGTTTTCTATCTTCCATTGGCTTTTGAGAAAGTATTGCTGATGAATGTTCTTCAGTCCTGCATTCACTTCTTTTTCACGCAATACATACTGACCATTAAGCAGACAAAAGTTGACACCAATCGACAGACAAAAAATGTTCAACCCGGAGAATAATTTATGTCTCGTGAACTGCCGCAGCGTTACGAGGATATAATTTTTAATCATGGAAATAAGGGTTAATCAGATGAATGCAATATATCAATTATCCAGTACCGCTAAAACGAATGCCAGTAATTAAGCAATTGTGAACTAAAGAGGGGGGTCCGTTTTTGATGCATCAGCTGTACGCTTTCCTCATTTTGAAAACCAGATTACTCGTATGATTTATATTTCTCCGCCAGCTTCAAAGGAGCAATAGTACAGTATGCTGTGGTCAGCGCATCTGGGAAAAACCCTTCGGGGTTTTGGGAAGATGGATCGTAGTCCATCCCTGTCTCCCCCAACCTCCAATTACCGGATGAATCACTTCCGGATCTGCCTTGCAGAAAACAGATTAATCCTGCGGTGTCAGTTTCAGGTTCACTTCTTTCTTCTCTTCCGAAAGAGTGTAAAATATTTTTCCCTTCCCGCGAAAAGAAAATCTGTCAAAATGTGGTTTTTCAACCGTCTCTTCAAAACTCAACGCGAGTTCACGGGCCGTCTTAACCATTACCATAAAAATCATTTTGAAATAAAAAATGAATGTTTTATAAATGCTGAAACATACCACCGGGCTTAAAGAGTTCCTTTGATCAGTTTTTTCCTTTTCCATTTTACAGGCGTTTTCTTACGGCTTTCTTCACAAAATTCGGCGTAGTACTTTTGGATGGTCTCCTTATACTGCCGGGCATATTCCAGAATGGATTCCTGCCACTGTTTATTGTCGCCAAAGGCGCTTAACTCATCTACTACAGAGGCTCCCTTCCAACCGGAACTCCTGATCTGCGCAGACGCCGTGAGGGTAGCCATATCATCAATTACCTGGTACAAGTCGCGGTACTGATCACGGACGAGCTTGAAATCAAAACTATCTTTCATGGGCTGCATCTCCTGGACAATAAATGATTCATTTCTGAAAAGGGTATAACTTAACAAAGCCGGTGGAATATTCTGCATTCGTTGCTGGATATTCACAATCCGCTGGGCTTCGGATTCCCATTCCGGTTGTTGAATACTTAAATATTTCTTTAAAGCAGAAGGAATAGCTTGTTTCATCTCCATCAGCATGAATTTTCCCCTCCTGTTTGTGCTTTTCAATAAAAAAATATAGCGCTTCAACCCCAAACTACCGGTACCCGCTAACCGGAAAGCAACATCCAGCACCTCAAAATTATAGGGACTGTAGCTGTTATTGGTTATCCATTCATTGATGTGGTTGCTCAATTCGGCTTTTAACTCTTTATCCAGTTCAAAATGCCGCGGATGTGCCAACAGAATAGCCAGACTATCCTTGTTTTTAACGGTTCTCTTCTCCAGAATTTGCTTTTGTTTCCTTTTACTAACCGTCATTAAAAAAGTACGTACAATTCCTTTAGCAGTTTGGGGTTCGATATAGTATGATTTCCCCTTACTCAACATCTGCGCATAATTTTTCAGAAAAAGCTGTCCCATTTTAATCACTTTATTCTCTTCTATTTTAAGCGTGTCAAACGCTACAAATAGGCTGCAGACCATCCGTGTCAGCTCAAAAGCAGCAGGAGCTAGCAAGGCATCATCAAAATCATTGATGTCAAAATATACCAACCGGTTATCGCCTTTATAACTACCGTAATTTTCGAGATGAAGATCACCGCAAATCCATACCAGCGGAGAAGCGGGAAGTATATTGTTCGTACGCAGATCCTCATAAAATAAATGACCCGTTCCGCGGTAAAACCGGAAGAGGTTCTTCCGCATAAGGTCATATTTCACACGAAGCATATCCGGAATCCTACCCTGGTTAAAGGTCTCAATTCTTTCAAAACAGGTTTGCATAATAGATAAAATAATTCGTAAAGGTCATCTTTAAAAGTGAAATATTAACTTTGCCCAATTCCCATGCGCAATACCACCAAATTAAAACAGATCTTACTGAGATACGACCTGGCATTGTCCATGGAAGAAGAAACCCTTATGAAACTGTCTCTGGTGGATAAAGCAACAGGTAAAATGAAATCATTTGAACAT
>JAYVXJ010000046.1:0-2719 GCA_043785285.1 Chitinophagaceae bacterium | reverse complement strand
AACCAAAAAAAAGACCTCCTTATTCAGGAAGTCTCTCTATGAAGGGGCAAAAAGGTGGTCCTTCGGAAACTGGCTTCGATCGGCAATTCAGGAAATTGGCAATAACATAATAGAAAAGCAAAGGTTTTTGCAAAGACGATATAAGGAATTAAAAACGGGGGGATCGGATTACAAACCGTTCAGAAATGAAGGAGAAAAAAGGAAGGGGAGTAGGAATACCCCCCTTTTTAACCCCTAAACCCTAAACCGTAGAAAAAAAAGTTTTCATGAACCAGAACATATCTTATTGATACAATCTTTTTGATTTTGTAATAGGCATTGGCATCCGTTTTTTGAAACATAAACTATGCCAAAGGGGGGTTATGTGGATAATTGATTTGGCCGGAAGGCTTGATCCTACTCAATTCCAGGGGAAAACACTTAGGTGTTCGGGAGGATGAATACTGTATATCCACCTTCTTCTTTACGTAGAAAACCCTTAAATTCCCTAGCTTTGCAGCCATTTTTATCCCGGTCTTTTAAGGTTTTTAAGATTTTTTATTTCGTAACTCATTCATTATTAATGCATCTGATATGGCCGGTCAATACAGGGAATATCAAAAGCTGAATCTGCCGGAAATCGGTCGTGAGGTATTGCTGCAATGGAACAAGTCCGATGCTTTCCAGCAAAGTATTGATTTGCGGGAGGGAAAAATACCTTTTGTTTTTTATGAAGGACCGCCCAGTGCCAATGGATTACCCGGCATTCACCACGTGATCAGTCGCACCCTGAAAGACCTGGTCTGCCGTTACAAAACCATGCGTGGTTTTCAGGTTGCCCGGAAAGGCGGCTGGGATACGCATGGGCTGCCTGTAGAGCTAGGCGTGGAAAAAGAGCTGGGAATAACCAAAGAAGATATCGGAAAGAAGATCCCGGTAGAAGAATATAATAAGAAGTGCCGGGAAGCGGTACTTCGTTACAAGGATAAATGGGATGATCTGACCCAAAAAATGGGTTATTGGGTGGATCTTGAACATCCCTATATCACGTTTAAAAACGACTACATTGAAACCTTATGGTGGCTGCTTAAGGAGCTGTATAATAAGGACTTACTCTTTGAAAGCATAAGTATTCAGCCGTATTCCCCTGCTGCCGGAACAGGCCTGAGTTCCCACGAACTCAATCAGCCGGGCACTTATAAAGACGTCAGGGACACGAGTTGTGTTGCCATGTTTAAGGGCATTCGCAATGAACGGTCTGCGTTTTTATTTAAAGCCCTGGGCCAACCGGGTGCAGAACTTTTTTTTCTGGCCTGGACGACCACGCCCTGGACCCTTCCTTCCAATCTCGGTCTTACGGTAGGCGCACAGATTGATTACGTGCTGGTGCAGACTTTTAATCCCTATACTCATCTTCCGGTGAATGTGGTTCTTGCCCGTGCCCTGCTGGGAAAATATTTCAAAGCAGAGGAAGAGAACGGGGATTTTACCGGCTACGGTACTTCTTCCAAAACACGTCCCTGGAAAATATTGCTATCGTTTTGCGGAGCAGATATAACAGAGTGCCGGTACGAACAATTGATTCCTACGGAAGCGGGAAGTGTGGCCAACACCCGTCAGATCACCCCCGGTGCGGATCCTTTCCGGATCGTCAGCGGGGAGTTCGTGACTACTGAAGACGGTACCGGTATTGTTCATACTGCACCGGCATTTGGAGCAGATGATTATAAAGCAGGTAAAAAAAATAATCTGGGCATTCTCACCCTGGTGGATAAGAAAGGAAAATTCGTGGAGGGGGTGGGTGAGTTCAGTGGCCGCTACGTAAAAAATTATTTGGATGAGGAGGAATACGTGGATGTGAATGTGGACATCTGCGTAATGCTGAAAAAAGAGAACCGGGCTTTTAAAATAGAAAAGTACGAGCATACTTATCCGCATTGCTGGCGGACGGACAAGCCCATTTTATATTATCCGCTGGATGCCTGGTTCATCCGGACTACTGCATTCAAGGATCGTATGGTTGAGTTAAATAAAACCATTCAGTGGAAACCCGCATCGACGGGGGAAGGCCGGTTTGGAAACTGGCTGGAGAATATGGTTGACTGGAACCTGAGCCGGAGCCGCTTTTGGGGAACGCCTTTACCCATCTGGAGAACCGAAGATGGGATGGAAGAAAGATGTATTGGATCCATTGCTGAATTATTAACGGAAGCTGCAAAGGCGAAAACAAAACTGGGCGGAGAAATTAATGCACAGATTGATGCCGCAACACTTGATCTTCACAAACCATTTGTAGACAATATAATATTGCTGAGTGAAAACGGAAAGCCAATGACGCGTGTTCCGGATCTCGTGGATGTTTGGTTTGATTCGGGTGCGATGCCCTATGCCCAGTGGCATTATCCATTTGAAAATAAAGCACAGTTTGAAAAAAATTTTCCCGCTGATTTTATCGCGGAAGGGGTGGATCAGACCCGCGGCTGGTTTTATACCCTGCATGCGCTTGCCGTAATGCTGTTCGATAGTGTGGCTTATAAAACAGTTGTATCGAACGGACTGGTATTGGATAAGAACGGAAATAAGATGAGCAAGCGGATAGGAAATGTAGTGGATCCGTTTGAAACCATCGATCAATTCGGCGCAGATGCCACCCGTTGGTACCTGATCACCAATGCTTCTCCCTGGGATAGTATGAAGTTTGACACCGAAGGTATCCGGGAAGTACAACGAAAATTCTTCG
>JAYVXJ010000045.1:0-2728 GCA_043785285.1 Chitinophagaceae bacterium | reverse complement strand
CAAACCAGTTATTAAACCGGTAAAAGAATTGATTAAATCCTCTGGAAGATTTATCCAGGTGCATCGGCCGCAATAATATTGTACAGAGTGCCGGCGTCAGTGACAAGGCGATAAACGCAGAGATCAACACAGATATGGCGATGGTGATGGCAAACTGCTGATACAATCTGCCGACAATACCCGGAATAAAGCCAACAGGTACAAACACGGCTGCCAGGATCAGGGCAATCGCAACAACAGGCCCTGATATATCTTTCATAGCTTTTACTGTGGCCTCCTTTGCCGATATATGTTCATTATCGATATAATGCTGTACAGCTTCAACTACCACAATGGCATCATCCACCACAATACCGATGGCCAGTACAAATCCAAATAAGGTAAGGGTGTTGACGGTAAATCCCAACGGGATAAAAAATATAAAAGTGCCAATGATGGAAACGGGAATAGCCAGTATGGGAATCAGGGTTGCCCGCCAGCTTTGCAGAAAGAGAAACACAACCAATACAACAAGACCCAGGGCCTCGAGCAGGGTTTGCACCACTTCGTGAATGGAAACCTGGACTACGGAAACAGATTCAAAGGGTACTACGTAGTCAATGTCTGCCGGGAAAGATTTTTTAAGTTTTTCCATGGCCGCATAAACCCCGGCGGCTGTTTCCAGCGCATTGCTTCCGGGGGCCTGATAAACCAGCAGGTAAGAAGATCTTTTTCCATCTACAAAAGAGTTAGCCGCATAGCTGAATTTCCCGAGCTGAACCCGGGCCACATCGCTCAGATGAACCAGGGAGCCGTCTTTCGGATTGGCACGAACGATCACTTCCCTGAACTGCTGCTCTGTAGTAAGCCGGCTATTGGCCACTACGGTATATTCAAATGCCTGTTCACCGGATTGTGGAGGTGCACCAACGGAGCCTGCCGAAATCTGAACATTCTGTTCCTGCAGTGCATTGATAACATCCGTTGCAGAAAGTCCGAGCTGGGCAAGTTTATCCGGCTTAAGCCAGATGCGCATACTGAAATCATCCGCCCGTTTAATTACATCTCCTACTCCGGGAACACGTAACAACACATCCCTTACAAAAATATTGGAGTAATTATCCGTGAAAGTAACTGAATGCGTGCCGTTGGGTGCGAAAATGGCTACCAGTAATAAAATGCTTGGATTTCTTTTACGGGTAATCACGCCGAGTCTTTTTACTTCATCCGGAAGTTGTGGTGTTGCAATGCCTACGCGATTCTGAATATCCAGCATTCCAATGTTTACATCAGCTCCTACATCGTAGGTAATCGTAATATTACTTTGACCATCACTGGTGCTGTTGCTTTGCATATAAGCCATGCCCGGCGTACCATTAATCTGGGACTCGATGGGTGTGGTTACCGTTTCTTCCACAGTCTGTGCATCCGCGCCGGTGAAACTACTGGTTACCGAAACTGTAGGTGGTGTAATTTCAGGGTACTGGCTTACGGGCAGACTAAGTAAAGCCAGAATACCTGCCAGCACAATAACAATGGATATCACAATGGCTGTTACCGGTCTTTTAATAAAAGTATCTGCAATCATTTTGTATCAGGTTACAATTATTTTCTTTTAGATGAATCTGTTCCTGAAGTTTGGGTGGGATCTCCGCGTTTTTTATCCGCAGCGTCCAATTTTACTTCCGAACCATCCTTTAGTTTCTGAACTCCGTCTGTCACGATCACTTCATTCACCTGCAAACCGCTTCTCACGGCCACCATATTGTTGATCTGCTGGCCCAGGATTACTTTCTGCTGCTGCACTTTGTTATCCTTCACAACGAAAACAAAAAATTCTCCCATCTGCTCCAGCACGGCTTTATATGGAATGAGAATCGTACTGTTGTCACTATTGTTCTTCACCTGCACATTGCAGGTCATTCCGGCTTTCAGCATTTTATTTGGATTTGGAAAGAGGAGACGTAATTTTATGGTTCCCGTTTGCGGGTCTACTGCGCGGTCGATGATAAAAACATGTCCTGGATCAGGATATATCGTCTGATCTGAAAGCTGCAGTGTAAATGTGGAGTCATTTTTTGACGGTTTTTTCTGTTGCATTTTTACCAGCATGGGGATCAGTTTTTCACTCAGTGCAACATCTACGGCAATGGGATCTTCTGAAGAGATGGTATTAAGAACGGTTGAACCCGGAGAAACCGATGCGCCGAATTTTACCTGGGAAATGCCGATGGTTCCGCTGAATGGGGCATACAGGGTAGCGTACCGGAGGTTTGTTTCCACGGAACTCACATTTGCATTAGCCGCATCTACCTGTTTTTTGGCTGTTTCCAGATCGGCGAGAGCATGATCCACAGTTTGTTTGGCGATAGCATCCTGTTTTTCCAGATCCTGATAACGATCCGCATCCTGCTGACTCTTTGCCAGGTTTGCTTTACTGGCATTGAGCTGGGCAACGGCCTGTTCGTAAGCACCCTTGTATTGTTGCTGATCAATCTGGTAAAGTTTTTCTCCTTTATTTACATGCTGGCCTTCTTTAAAAAAGATACCGGTGATATATCCGGAAATCTGCGGGCGTACTTCCACTTCATTTACAGGAGTAACGGTGGCCGGATAGTTGTCGTAGTAAACAGCGGATCCTGATTGAACCTTAAAAACATTCACTGCCGTTGCCGGAGGAGGCTGCTGATTCTGCTGACTATTATGTTCTCCGCAGGAAATCACGAAAAAAACAAGGATTGAAAAAAGC
>JAYVXJ010000044.1:0-8975 GCA_043785285.1 Chitinophagaceae bacterium | reverse complement strand
TGAAAGTACTGGGCGGTTCGGAAGCTATAAACAGCAAAGGAAGGGGCGTCGGTGGTGGAGCAAACAATTTTTTCTCTACAAGTCCTGCTTACCTTGTATTAAGTAATGGTACTTCAAGTATAACCAACTATAGTTACGCTTACGACTTTTCTTTGTATTCTCTATTCAGCCGTTTAGATTACGCTTACGACGACCGGTATTTACTCTCAGCTACTGTTCGCAGAGATGGATCGTCTCAGTTTGGCCCGGAAAAAAGATTTGGTGTTTTTCCTTCTTTTTCTGTGGGTTGGAGGGTATCGAATGAAGCATTCCTTAAAGATGTAACTCAAATCAATGATTTTAAACTTAGAGGAAGTTGGGGCAAATTAGGTTCACAAAATAATGTGGGTACCAACAATGCCTATACTTTATTTAACTCCAATTTTCAAAACTCTTATTATGATATTAATGGAACAAGTAACAGCACTGTACAGGGTTTTTACAGGGCTTCAAACGGTAACCCAAAAACAGGTTGGGAGCAGGACATAATAACGAATATTGGATTTGATGCAACAATTTTTAATAAGATAGATGTATCGGTTGAGTGGTACAAAAAATCAATTAATGGCTTATTATTTCCGCAACCATTGCCTTTAACTGCAGGCGGCGCTGATGCGCCAACTATTAACATAGGCGACATTCAAAATAAAGGATGGGATATTACAGCAGCCTGCCGTGGGGGTAACAGCGAGCAATTTCAATATAACATAGGAGTAAATGTAACTGCCTATAAAAATACAGTTGTAAATATTCCTGGTGAATATTTTGATGTAGCCAGTTCAAGTTTAGGTAACCTGGTACGTAACCAGGTAGGTCATCCCGTTGGGTCTTTTTTCGGCTATCAGGTAGAGCGGCTATTCAGAGATGATAGAGATGTTTCTTCTTCCCCAACCCAGGAAGATGCTGCACCGGGAAGATTTAAATACCGTGATGTAAATGGGGATGGTAAAATCACTCCTGATGATCGTACGTTTTTTGGTAATCCCAATCCAGATTTTACCTATGGCGTAAATCTCGGTGCTAACTATAAAAGCTTTGATTTTTCTGCAATATTTTATGGGTCAAAAGGGAATGATGTGCTTAATCACGTTCGTTATTATACTGATTTCTTTGGCAGTTTTATTGGTGGCAAGAGCAATGATCTCCTATATAATTCCTGGAACCCTCAGAATTTAGATGCAAAAACACCAAAAGCTGAACTGTCAAATACCTTTAGCACATCTGGTGTTGCTAATTCATACTATATGGAAAATGGATCATTCCTTAAATGCCGGTCTATAATATTGGGGTACACCATTAAGCCCACGGTTTTAAAAAGGCTTGGTATAAATGAGTTTAGGGCATACATACAGGCAGCAAACTTATTTACCATTACCAAGTACAAGGGCTTAGATCCCGAATTAAGTGGCAGTAGCTCAACCTTTGGGATTGATTATGGAAATTATCCTAACAACCAGAAAAACTTAATTGTTGGACTTAACCTGTCATTTTAATTTTATCACTTTTTGAAAATTTAAGTAAGATGAAAAAATTACATTATAAATTTATTATTTCAAGTTTCTTGGCACTGCTTTTCATAGCGGTTGCTTGTAAAAAAAGATTTCTTGAAAAGGAGCCTTTAGGCCCCATCAGTGAAAATACGCTGGCAACCAAAGCTGGTGTTAATGGTTTATTAATTGGCGCTTACTCTTTATTAGATGGAGAGGGCAGTCCGGGTTCTAATGAGGGATCAGCAGTTAGTAACTGGATCTTTGGAGGGGTAGCTTCCGATGATGCCCACAAAGGTTCGGAGTATGGGGATATTACAAGCATTGAATTAATAGAGAGCTATAAAGTTGATCCAACAAATATGTATTTACCCATTAAATGGGGAGCATTATACGCTGGTATTCAGCGTGCGAACGATGCACTTCGTGTACTGGCTAAAGTAACTGATGGTTCTATTTCAGGTGCAGAGGCAACTGAGATAAAGGCTGAAGCAATATTTTTAAGAGCTGTTTATCATTTTGAACTTGCAAAAATATGGAAGAATGTGCCTTATGTAGATGAAAATATAAGTTTTGAAAATGGAAACTATAATGTTTCTAATGAAGTGCCAATTTATCCTAAAATTGAAGCAGATTTTCAATTTGCGGCGGCTAATTTAAAAGCTGTTCAACCCCAGATAGGAAGGGTAAATTCATGGGCGGCAAGGGCATTTTTGGCGAAGATTTATATGTTTCAACATAAATATACGGAGGCTAAAACTTTATTGACTGATTTGATTAATAATGGTGTTACCTCCTCAGGCAATAAATATGAACTCCTTCCTAAGTATGGAGATAACTTTAATCCGTCTTTAAAAAATAATTCCGAATCTGTATTTGCAGTGCAAATGTCTGTAAATGACGGTGCAGCGGGACATAATGGTAATGCAGGCGATTTATTGAATTTCCCCGGAAGTGGTCCTGCTACCTGCTGCGGATTTTATCAGCCATCTTTTAGTCTGGTTAATTCATTTAAAACCGATCCTGTTACCGGCCTCCCCTTACTTGATACCTGGAACGATTCAAATATCAAGAACGATATGGGGGTAGACGGGGCCGTTGCCTTTACTCCTTACGCAGGGCCTTTAGATGCCCGTTTGGATTGGACTTCAGGAAGAAGGGGCATTCCTTATCTTGATTGGGGTATAATGCCAGGATTGCCATGGATACGTGCCCAGGCGCAGGCAGGCCCCTACGTTCCTATTAAAAACATTTATTATCAGGCACAGGCCACTACTACCAGTGATATATACGATGGCTGGGGGGCCGGTAATGTTACGGCGAATAATTATGTAATGATTCGCTTTGCAGATATTTTACTCTGGGCTGCTGAAGCAGAGGTAGAAGTAGGAAGTTTGAGCCAGGCAGAAATCTATGTAAATCAGGTGAGGGCCCGTGCTGCCAATCCAACTGGTTTTGTTCATACTTACACTGATAAAAATGATCCATTAAAAGGGTTTACAAATACGCCTGCTGCAAATTATAAAGTAGGATTATATGCCGGTCAATTCACGCAAAACGGCCAGGAGTATGCAAGGAAAGCTGTACGTTTTGAAAGGAAAATTGAATTAGCCATGGAGGGGCATCGCTTCTTCGATTTGCAGCGCTGGGATAATGGCACCGGTTATATGACAGATCTATTAAATGCATACATTGGCCATGAGCTTGGTACATTTGATTACCAGATATTGAAAGGGGCTACATTTAAAAAGGCAAAAAATGAATATTTCCCAATTCCCCAAACTCAAATAGATTTAAGTAGAAATAATGGAACTAATGTTTTGAAACAAAACCCCGGCTATTAATCAATAAATCATTTATAAGAACATTACTTCATAAATCATAACATTATACTCAGCAAGGGGTAAATTAGTGAGTTTTTCAAGCTAAATGATTTACTGTTTTGTTCCTTGCGCAGTATGATTTAAAACAAAAATCATGAAAAAAATTTGGAAAATTACATTTCTTTTTATTAAGGGAATGATTCTACTATTACCCATAGGTAGTATTGCGCAGTGTGTTTGTGTTGCTCCTTTTGGACAGGATCCTACCAAATATACGATGACGTTCGATGATGAGTTCAATGGCACAAGTTTGAACCCGGCTGTTTGGACTGATCACATCTGGTATGAGAATTCAAATGCAACAAAAAACTATACGGTAGAGAATGGATTTCTCAAAATCTGGCCACAGCGCGATGCTACCCAAAATTTTTTTACTCGTACCGTAGTTACACAAGGTAAATTCAGTCAATCATACGGATACTTCGAAGCTGAACTGAAAAGTCCGTACGGAAAGGGTATATGGCCTGCATTCTGGCTCCTTGGAAATCCTGGACCGTCAACCGGTAACGTAGATTGGCCTGAAGTGGACATATTTGAAACCTATGGTGACACCACAGGAAGTAATTATTGGGCAAATGCAAATTTTCATCCTATTGCGTATGAGGCAACCGTTTTCCCAGTAGGTGCCGGATATGGTTCTGGTTATTCTAATTATGTTGGCAATAATGGTGATCTTTCCTCGTCCTTCCACAAGTATGGAGTACAGTGGGACGCAAGTAAGGCTAGTTTTTACTTTGATGGTACCCTGGTTGCGACCGTTGTGAAAAGTATGTCTTCTCCAATGTATATTTTATTAGACCTCGCGTTGAGTGCTGCTGGTGGCGCCAACAATACAACCCCTACAGGAAAGACTAATTCTTTAGTGATCAATTATGTACGGGCTTGGAAATTAGTTGGTCCTGGTTGTACATCAACGACAGCGAGGATTCTTGAAACTGTTAAAGATGAGAAAAAAACTGTTGATGATAAGAGACAAACTGCCATATCAATTTATCCTAATCCTTTCAATAGGAACTTTACTTTAAAAATTTCCCCCGAAACAATTCTGAAATATGCAGTTCTTAAAGTATATGACGAAAGCGGAAAGGAAGTGAAAATAATTTCTATCACTAAGAACGTAACAATCATTTCGCAAGGTGAATTGACAAAAGGGGTTTATTTCTACCAATTCGTTAATAATAATGAACGCATATCTAACGGAAAACTGGTGGTTATTCAATAACTCCTAATAAAAGCGGGGCGCAAAGATTGTTAGCAATTCTAAAATCAGATGAAACACAATACAAACAATAATCCCAAAGAACACTTTTGTTCACTATGAAAATAACACTAATAATAAATATGTTTAAAAACGTTGCTAAATTTGTAATTATACAAATTTGCTTTTTGCCATTTAGCCTTTCATTAATTGCCCAAAATATTAATCATTTTTATAAAAATCCATTTATTATTGGATTAGTTAATAGCCAGTATATTCAGATCCAGGTTTGTGATGCATCGATTGTGCGCATAAGGGTAAGAAAAGATAGCATTTTTAATGAATCACTTTTGGAAAAGTATAATATATTAAAAAAGGATTGGACTAATGTTTCTTTTGACCGCAAAGATTCGGGTGATGAGACTACCATAACTACTGCGCAGACAAAACTAATCATCAATAAAGTCTTAGGAAAACTTACCTTAAAAGATGGGACAGGCAAGGTGCTGGTTCAACAGGTGCAAACAGCATTAAATGTTGATGAGAACCAAATCGGACTTTTAAAAAATTCATTAACCGGCTATTTTCGTACAGAAAAGGCATCAGGTAATATTATTGGCGATACAGCAAAGGATTCTGACATTGAGTCTGTTGATGCGGGGTATGAGTCTGAGATTGATAAGGAAACGAATTTTTTAAGTTTTTCATTAAATCCAACTGAACGCTTTTATGGTTTAGGCAGTGCTAGCAGGGAACACATTCAACATAGAGGGGAAGCAGTGAGGATATGGGTGAATTATCAAAAGTCTGAAGCTCCATCTCCTTTTATTATGAGCACTAATGGGTGGGGTATTTTTAATAATACCACGAAAAAACATTTTTTTGATATAGGTTCTTATCAAAAAGACAAACTTTATATCTTGGGCAATTCTGATGAAAATGATTTTTATTTGATTACGGGAAATAGTATGGTAGACATGTTGAGTGAGTATACCATAATTACCGGTAAACCATATTTATTACCTAAATGGGCTTATGGATTAGCTTTCGGTAGTAATACAATGGAGAATCAATTCAATGTCCTTGAAAATGCACTTCGGTTCCGACAGGAAAAAATTCCTTGTGATATTTATTGGTTAGAGCCACAATGGATGAAACAGAATTATGATTTTTCAACTAAAAAAGTCTGGGATGATAAAAAATTTATAGCGGACCTTTCATGGACATGGAAAAATGCTGACACAAAACACCCGCTTTTTGTTCAGCGGCTAAAAGACCAGGGTTTTAAATTGGCATTATGGCTTTGTGCAGATCAGGATTTGAGTATAGAAGAAGAAGATAGGTTAGCTGAAGAAAATGGAAAACCGTTGTCTGGTCTGGAGCATTGGTTTCCTCATCTTATTAAATTTATTGATCAGGGTGTCCAGGGTTTTAAATTGGATCCGGGACGTACTTTGGATGAGCATCCTGATCGAAAGTATTATAATGGTTTAACAGACAAGGATATGCACATGGTTAACCAGGTACTATTACCCAAGCAATTGCTGAAAGTTTATAAGAATCATACAGGATTGCGCCCCTTCTATCATTATTGTGGAGGTTATGCCGGAATCCAACATTGGTCTGCGTCAACAGTTGGTGATAACGGAGGCGGGAAAAAAGTTCTTTATGATATATTAAACCATAGCATGACCGGACATATGAATGTGTCATGCGATGTCCTTGAGCAGGTATATCCAATGGCACCTGCTATCCACATGGGCTTCTTATTACCATGGACACAAGTTAATAGTTGGAGCTATATCTTTCATCCCTGGTTCTTCAGTCCGGCAGATAAAGAAATGTTCAGGTATTATGCGCAATTAAGGTATAGCCTTATACCTTACATTTATTCTACCGCACTTCATGGCGCTTTAACAGGCATGCCAATAGCCAGGGCATTACCATTGATATACCCCGGTGATCTGTCCATCCAGGATAATAACACGGAATATATGTTTGGAGACAATTTACTTGTAGGTGCTTTTACCAACAAAGTTTATCTACCGGAAGGCAAATGGATTGATTATTGGACTGGCAAAAAATATCAAGGAAAGAGAGAAATCAATTATAACGTGCCCCCCACTAGAGGTGGTCCTCTCTTTATTAAAGCGGGTGCTATTATTCCTTATCAACAAACCATGCAATATGTGAATGAAAGGGCTGCGGATACTTTAATAGTCAAAATATATCCTGAAGGAAAATCAAATTATACTTTATATGAAGATGACGGAATAAGCTTTAAATATAATGAAGGTGCATTTTTAAAAACTTATTTTGAATGCAAAGAGAATAATAAAAGTATAGAATTCATGATTAATTCAGGGACAGGTAATTATGAACACATGCCATTAAACCGCGTCTATCTGTTAGAGATAATATCTCCCAAACCTTATAAAATTATTCTTAATAGTAAGCCGATGCCCACAAATAAATGGAAATATAATATTGATAAAGGAATTATTGAGACTGCGATTAATGTAGGAGGTGAAAGGAATAAAAAGAATTTACTTATTATTCATTATAAGTAATATGGCACTATCATTAATTATTGTTTTAAACTAACATTTATATGACTCAAACTATTGCGAGACAACGTTGGTATTCTCTTGATGCTCTCCGTGGTTTTGATATGATTTGGATAATGGGGTCCGATGAAATAGTAAGGAGTGCTGCCAAGGCAACCGACTCACCTGTTATGATTACGATTTCTGACCAAGTGGAACATCCGGCATGGAATGGTTTTCATTTTTATGACCTGATCTTCCCACCATTCTTATTTATTTCGGGCGTTGCAGCACCTTATTCAGTAAGTAAGAAACTATAACCGGTTGTTGGTTTTGTATTTTTTTATATAAGAAAAAAACATTTTTATGTATATAAGATTTTTATTGTTTGAGTACGGGTAAATAAGTATTAAGAATAAGCTATTTAGCAATTTTAAAAAAGACAACTTAACGAATAAATTACCATTATGAATAAACTTTATTTAGCGATTTTACGGGGACATATAATCTTGAAACTCTGTTTCTTTTTAGCAATATTCTTCCAAAGCGTCTTTGTTTATGCGCAAAGTGACTCTTTATCAGTTGCTCGAGAGTGCCGAATTAGAAACGGACTGCCAAATTTTTTTCAGAAACTGCAGGCAGGACAAACTGTAACCATTGCGTATTTAGGTGGAAGCATAACAGAAGCTTCTGATGGTTGGCGTGAGCATTCGGCTTCCTGGTTACAAAAGCAATATCCCCTTGCTTCAATTAAATCCATAGATGCAGGTATTGGAGGAACGGGTTCCGACTTTGGAGTATTCCGGCTCAGGAAACAAGTATTGGAATTAAACCCAGATCTTATTTTCATCGAGTTTGCAGTTAATGATGGAGAAATGTCTCCTAAACTTATCCATGAGACTATGGAAGGAATTGTCCGGCAAACATGGAAGTATAATTCTCATATTGATATTTGCTTTGTTTATACTTTAGCAGCTCTAATGCTACCTGCATTGCAAAAAGGAAGAATGCCTGTGTCTTCCAGTGCTATGGAAGATATTGCACAACATTATGGAATTCCTTCAATCAATATGGGAATGGAAGTGGCTGCTTTGTCCTTAAACGGGAAACTAATCTTTAAAGGGAAATTAAATGAATATCCGGGGAAAATTGTTTTCTCTCCTGATAACGTTCATCCTTATGCTGAAACCGGGCATCGGTTATATACAGAAGCTTTGTCCAGATCGCTACAATTAATTGCCCACAATCGCTCAAATACAAAGGTGATGAATAAGTTAGTGAAGCCATTCACAATAAACAATTGGGAAGAAGCTCAAATGATTTCAGTCTCTGATCTTCGTAAAACCGGGTCATGGGAGTTAGTAGATGATTCAGTGGCAAGGTTAATGCCAAAGACATTGTCTTATTTAGTTAAATCAACTAAACCCGGATCATCCATACAAGTAAAATTTAAGGGACGAATGATTGGCTTATTCGATATAATAGGCCCAGGCTGCGGTCAATACCTGGTAGCACTCGATAATCAGAAACCAAAACTTTTTCCGCGGTTTGATCCTTACTCAACTTATTATCAGCCGCAACCTTTATTAATACCGGTACTAGATTCAAAACAAAAAGTACATACTATAATATTTAAAGTTTCGGATGTAGTATTAGATAAATCGGCCATTTTAAAGGAAATAAATAATAAAATAGATGATCCGGAAAGATATAAGGAGAACGCTTGTTGTACTAAACCTACGGTAGTTAGTGAGCCTTTTTAAGATTAAAGAGGCTTTGCTTTGCATGAACTAAAAACATTTTTATGCAAACAACAAAACGC
>JAYVXJ010000043.1:0-8979 GCA_043785285.1 Chitinophagaceae bacterium | reverse complement strand
CTGTAATGTTGATCACCATGATTAATTGGATTGGGTATGGAGGCTATTCCCATGCTCAATATGGGCTTGTGCTGATAACCGGCTTATTATTCTGGGCCTTTTGTATTCTGGCCATTCATCAGATAACATTATCCGTGGAGCATTCTTCAACAACTGTATTACACAATACCCTGTTGTTGTTTTTTATACTCAATATGATTGTCTCCTTATCCAATATGCTCACTATTATTTTAGAAACCGGTACGTGGAACCCATACCAATACCAGGGCTTATTTCAGAAATATTTTATTGGAACAGGTGACTATATTAAAGGGCTCTCTTTCGACACATCCACAACCAATGCACTGATCAATGCTTTTGGCGTTGTCTATTTCTTAAGCAGGAAATTAATCCTCTGCACCGTATGTTGTATGATTACGCTATTGCTGGCTGGCAGCAACCTCGCCAATATTCTGCTAGTTTCAGTCTTTATTTTTTCCTTTATTTTTCAAAGTGACCGGGACCAGAAGAGCCTGATCGTCGTCTGTTTGCTTCTCCTGATTATTTTTCTCGGCAGGGTATCACCCCAGAATGATCATTACTTCTTCTCAGCTACTAAAACTATGCTGAATATACCCGATGATAAAATGCTTGCGGATCTATCCCCGGCAAAAGAAAATTTTGGAAGCTTTTCAACCGAACAAAAAAAGACCTTGATTGCGGCTGCCTATCTGGACAGTGCAAAAAGCAGCTGGGCAATTTTAAACAAATCAAAAGACTTACCTAATTATTCCTGGGTAAGGCCTGTTATTCCCCAACCGAATATTAATAGGAAGGAATACCAAAGATTATTGGACACCACCACATTACAAAGAGAACTCATGCATTTTGTTGAAACCCATTATAACGATACCAATCTGTTTATAAAAAAGATGGATGTCTTGAAGCTCCCGGGTAAAATAATAGCCATGCGGGAAACTATAGAGTTCCTGAAAAACCATCCTTCCCGGATAATCACAGGAAACGGTTTGGGAAATTTCTCCTCCAAATTGGCTTTTCGTGTAACCGGGCTAAACATAGCTGGTAAATATCCAGCGGGTCATGCCTATATCAATCCGTATTTTATGGAAAATCAGCTTCGCTTGTATTTATACTATTTCATCAGACAAAAAGACGCTCATTCCATCATTCATACACCTGATTCGGTCATTAACCAGTTGTCTGGTGAATATGGTCTTGCCGGGATTTTTTGCTTTCTATTTTTTTATCTGGGATGGTTTACAATAAAAGTAAAGAAAACATCTTATAGCGCTTCCCTGCTGATGTTGATGACGGGAGCCTTTTTTTCAGGTTATTGGTTTGAGCAATTATCCCTGGTCCCCTTTTTCGAATTGCTCATGCTGATGGAAATGAAATTAAATAAGAATATCATTTCAGATAAAAAATAAAAAAGCAGATATGCCACTCGTTACTGTTTTAATGCCTGTATATAATGCTGCAAAATATATTGACGAATCCATTCAATCCATTTTAGATCAATCATATATTAATTTCGAGTTGTTGATCATTAATGATGGATCAACTGACAATACAACAACTATTATTCAGTCTTATTTAGACCCGCGTATCCGTTTAATAGAACAGGAAGGCAAAGGCATTTCCTTTGCGCTGAATACAGGTCTGCGTGCTGCTCAAGGCGAATATATCGCCCGTTTTGATGCGGATGATATTTGCTATCCTGTACGACTGGAAAAGCAGGTTAACTTTCTAAATGATCATCCTGATTATATGCTGATTGGAAGCGATGCGGAATATATTCAGGAAAATGGAGATCATCTATTTGACTTCCGGAGTATAAGTTATACTTATGAACAGATCCTGAACAGACTTTATCAATTCTGTCCATTTATCCATTCGAGCGTCATGTTTCGTAAGGAAGCCGTATTAAACGCGGGCGGATATTCTCCTTTTGCACAGCATTTCGAAGATTATTTTTTGTGGGTAACCCTGGTTAAATCAGGGAAATGCTGTAATCTTTCTGAACCATTGTTAAAAGTAAGATTCAATCCGGGTTCCCTTACCATAGATGAGAAATGGAGAGGAGAGGCTTTTCGTAAACTCAAAATGAAAATTATCCGGAAAGGAACAATAACAGAAAAGGAAGGAAATGTATTGCGTGCAATTATACAAAAACAGCAAGGGGAAAAAATAAAAGAAGGCGCCTATCATGCCCTATGCTGTAAAAAATTTCTTGCGAATAATTATCAGCCTGCAAAAGCCCGGTGGCATGCAGCAAAAGCAATTTTTATCAACCCCTTCCGACTTGATAATTATGCTATGTTGCTCGTTAGTTATTTTCCTGAAAGATGGATCCGTTGGCTAAAAGTACAACAGGCAAAAAATGCAAATGTGTTTAAATGATACATGCCTGTAAAACATTGATCATTCTTACACCTGGTTTTCCGGAAAACGAAGCGGATACAACCTGTCTGCCTGCACAACAGATATTCATAAAAGAGCTTAATACGCATTTTGAAAAGTTAAACATCATTATCCTTTCATTCCAGTATCCTTTTATTTCTGCATCCTATCTATGGAATAATAATCGCGTTATTCCGCTAAATGGCAGAGATAAAGGAAAATTAAACAGACTCCGGATATGGATGAGGGCATGGCAAATCCTGAAAAAATTAAAAAAAGAATATGATGTTATTGGAATCCTAAGCTTCTGGTGTACGGAATGCGCCCTGGTCGGTACCCGTTTTGGGAAGAAATATGCTATTAAACATTACAGTTGGATATTGGGTCAGGATGCACGTAAACCGAACAGGTTTATTCCATGGATAAGGCCAGCATCAGAAAACCTACTGGCCATGTCCCGTTTCCTCGCAGAAGAATTCTACAAAAACCACCACATAAAACCGGCCCATATAATCCCAAACGGAATCGATATTTCCCTATTCCCTTCTCTGAGGGCAAAACGCGATATAGATATTCTTGGAGTAGGTTCATTAATCCCCTTAAAGCGGTATGAATATTTGATCCGGGCTATTAAAAAATTACGCACGATTAATCCGGATCTGGTAAGCGTTATTTGTGGTAAGGGGCCAGAGGAAGATCATTTAAGAAAAATGATTTTAGATTATGATCTGCAAAATAATATTTCACTTACCGGGGAAAGAGCACATGGAGAAGTTTTGCAATGGATGAGTCGCTGCAAAGTGCTACTCCATCCCTCTTCCTATGAAGGTTTTAGTACCGTGTGCCTGGAAGCTTTATATGCAGGTGCCCATGTCATCAGCTTTTGTGATCCGATGGTTGGCAATATTCCCCATTGGCATATTGTAAAGAATGAAGAAGAAATGACAGCGCTTGCTCATAAAATAATACAGGACCGGGATGCAGATCACGGCCGGGTTGTCGTTTATTCGATGGACGAAAGTGCAAAGAGGTTAATGGGCTTATTCCATTACAAGAGTTCCTGACTGCTGCTTCCTTTCCAGCAGGGAAATGGACTTTTCAAAAATCATTTCAGGGGTGTATCTGGTCAGGCAATGCGTGTCCCCATATTTACAATGTTCCAGCATGCAGCCTCCGCATTCCAGATCAGCAGAATCAACAAAACAGGAAGTATTACCCAGGGGTCTTGCTTTTTCACTTTGTGTGGAACCGAATAACACCATGGTGGGGATACCCGAAACCCAGGACATATGCATGAGTCCAGAATCTTCTGATAACACGAATTCCACCTGTTGTATAATAGCAAACGCCTGCCCGGGTGTTGTTTTACTCACCAGGTTGATGCATTTATTTTCCAATTGCTTTTTCAGATAACCGGATTTATCAGCAATGAAGTCCGTTCCCATGATCAGGAACTGGGTTTTGGGGAATCGTTTCAACCATAACCCCGCAAATTTTAAATAATTATCCAGGGGCCAGTTACGGGTTTCAAAAGCGCCTGCCGGGTTCAAAATCACCAGATGATGGTCTTTCATCCATCCATTTTCCGCTAATAACCGGATACCCTCTTTTTTATTGATCAATGTAAAATCGGTGGCCGCATAGCATCTTCCCAAACCAATGGCTTCAATTGTCAGTCGCGTACGTTCTCCGGCTGCAATGGGCGAAAATCGATCAAATAATGACCATGCTTCCGGCATAAGGCATTTCAAGACCGAACGACTGATACTATTATTCTGAAGATCTATAATCACTTCATACCGTTTTAAAAAAAGGAGAGGAATCAATACAGCAGTATACAGCATTTGTTTCTTCGTATTCCGTCCTCCTCTAATGGAATAAACTCTATTAAATAAATAAATGTTATTCGGAATCGCATTAACTTCTTGTCTTGTAAGAAGATCCAATTCCGAATCCGGCGGGAGAATATTTCTCAATTGCTGTAAATAAGGCAATGTAATAACCAGGTCGCCCATAGCCTGCAAGCGAATGGCCAGCACTTTTCGCGGTGCACGAACTTTCTTCCATTTTACAGCCGGGATATCCATTGTAATTGACTATGCTATACTTTGCGCTGACCTGGATGCGGAAATGGGAAATTCAACGGCAGGATAGTATTTGCGAATGCGTTGCATCAATCCCGGCAAATCACCTTCAACATATTTCACTTTTCCATTCAAAGCGATTTTACTGAAACCAGCTAATGGGAATTGAGCGTTATTCAGCTGATCTAAAAGACGCTCATCAAAAAGCCTGATATTTCCCTTATGAATAACCATCAGTAAATCCTCCGGATTCAAAGCATAAAAAAGATTCATTCCTTTCATTCCATTTTTGCCAGCGGCAACAACAATATCCGCCTGTTGCCCTGCAGCAATTTTTCCGCAATTATCAAGCCCCCAATTGTTAGCCGGAATGCTGGTGAGCATATTCATTAATCCTTCATCGGAAATCATTTTTTCTTTCCTTGCTAACCGAAGATGATCCCACAGGTTCCAGCTTGCAGTTAAGGTAGAATCCGTTCCCAGCATAGTACTCACCTGTGTACTCAGCGTATTAACGGCAGCCGTTTTATTCAACAGGAAATAATTAGAAGCCGGGCACCATATCAACGCACGAAATGCCGAAGCCTGTCTTTTGCTCATGGCCACTCCATGTATCGCGACCACCTTCCTTTTAAAAATATTCCATTTTATAAAACTGTCAATTTCCCGGTTAGCCGCTTCGTCTGTCCCCTCGCCAAGGTGAATGACAAACGGCCGATCTTTAGTGAAAGAAAAATTGATCTTCCATTTCCAGTTTTTCTCGAATGCAGGAGAATGAAGTGACCTGGATCGCTGAAATACCGTTATCAGTTCTTCTTTTATGGGCAATAGCTTTCCATGGTTAACTACCGTGGTTATCCCATTTAGAAGATTTTTATAAATCCCCCATTGCACGCGAAGGGGAAGAGGTATCTGAAGGACACGGGAAATCTCTTCTTTATTCGTTACCTGTATATCTTTCCCCCATTCTGTGTAATTCTTATAAATCTTATTTCCTAATTGAGGAAATAAATTAAAATCAAGATGATCATGGGAATTAATAAGTCCGGGAAAGGCAATTGCCTGGTGGAATGATAGTGAAAGTTCGTCTTTCTGATTTGGTTTGGCACCGGCTGTAAAAACGTCGCCTATTTTCTCATTCCGGATCCGGATATCTGTTAAACCCTGTGTACCGATAATGTTAACATTATGAACCAGCATCAGTTTTAATTAAATGAATGCCATAAATAATGGGCGTTCCATAAAATTTTTCATAAATCGCAACAGCCTGTTGCTTCACATAATAATGCTTCACTTCTTCATCAATCTTTCTTTCCATTAAACGCACGCGCTGAAGCCCCAGTTGCCCGGTTAATTCACTTAATTTTTCAATGGGATGAATATAATTTCTGATAGCAATCGTTTTATTCTGATGCCTGAATGTTCGCCGGGCGCCTTTGCGTAACGCAACTGGATGATAATCTGTAATAAGCAGGCTGCCTCCTGGTTTAAGTACGCGATGCCATTCCTTCAAAGCTCCGGCAAGGTCCTGGATATGTGCAATCGTTAAGGTAGAAATGATCAGATCACAGGCATAATTTTCTAATCCGGGCAAATGGTTATCTTTTAATAGAAAGGTTTCTGATTCCGGATATTTTTGCTTTAACATAGCCAACATACCTGCCGAAACATCGTAGCCAAAGATCTTCTTTGGATTTTGGTTTCTTATTTTCTCCCAATGGCGGCCTGTTCCACAACCTATGTCTGCAATGACTTTGGATTCCAGGTTGATCTCTTCAAACAGGGCTGCAACCAATTGCTCATCCAATGCCAGCATAAGATTATCGGGTTGGCTATCGTATTCTGCGGACCATTGATCATAAGCCTCAGCAGGTTCCGTTTCTTTTTTATGTTTCGGGAACAAAGACTCTTTAAGTCTGTTTAACAGAGGCATCCTTTGATATAATTAAAGCGTTTATTATAGAAAGCAGGAACATAAAAGTAATCATTGTTTCAATTCAATATGGCTAAGGTTCTTTTGTTCAACCCCCGAAGTGCTTCGGCCAAATACCGCGTACCCAATTCAATATTAAATATTGCCGGCTCCATAGAAGGCCTTTATGAATGGGTAATAGTGGATGGCAACCGGGAATCGGACCCCTATGAAAAAATAAGGCAATATTTAAATAGCGGTTCCATTAAATATATCGGCTTTACCGTAATGCCCGGTCCCCAACTAAAGCAGGCGATTCCATTTTCAAAAAAGATAAAAAAAGATTTTCCCAATACAACCATGATCTGGGGTGGGTATTTTCCTTCAACCCAATACCAGGTCGTCATGAATTCCGGATATGTGGATTTTGTAATAAACGGACCAGGAGATCATGCCTTTCCCAACCTGATCGCTGCCTTGGAAAACAATACTTCCTTTGAAGGGATAAAAAACCTCATTTACATTTCTGCCAACCAGTTAGTAAAAAATAAAAAAGAAGACCTTATTGAACAGGAAACGCTTGCGCGCTTACCATATAACAGGTTAAACACTTTCTACCCGGTCGAAAAATACCTTGGGAAAACTTACCTAGGCAATAAAACACTCGCCTATCATTCGAGTATTGGCTGTCCTTTTACCTGTTCCTTTTGTGCGGTGGTACCCATCTATGAAGCAAGATGGAAGGCCAAATCAGCGATTTCCGTTTACTCTGATGTAAAGTATATAAAAGAGCAGTGGGGAGCAGATTCCATTGAATTCCACGACAATAATTTTTTCGTTTCAGAAAAGCGTACAATCGAATTTTCAAAACTTATCCAGGCGGAAAATATGATATGGTGGGGCGAAGGGCGCATTGATACTATTGATAAATATAAGGATGCATCCCTTGCGGCAATGCGGGAATCAGGATGTAAAATGATTTTCTTTGGAGCAGAGACGGGTAACGATGAAATTTTAAAGAAAATGGATAAAGGGGGCACCCAATCAGCTGCCCAGATCAGGACTTTTGCCAGACGAATGGCGAAGTTTGATATTATTCCTGAATATTCTTTCGTGCTGGGAACCCCTGCAGATCATCCGGACCAGGTAATGAAACAGATTGATCAGGACATTTCCTTTATCAAAGAAATAAAAGAAATAAACCCCAAAACGGAAATTATCATATACATCTATAGCCCGGTGCCTACGGAAGGTTCTGACCTGTATAAACGGGTTTTGGATTCCGGGTTTCATTTCCCGGAAAAACTGGAGGACTGGATTGGCCCACAATGGGAACGCTTCGATCTTCGGAAGAACCCGCTTACTCCCTGGCTTACGAAGGAAATAGTAGACAAGATCAGGGATTTTGAAACCGTTCTGAATGGATACTATCCAACTGTCTCCGATATAAGGTTGAATACGTTCAGGAGAAGGTTTATACAATTCATATCTGGTATCCGCTACAAAACAAGCTTCTATAAATATCCTTATGAGATCAAACTTTTACATAAGCTCTGGAAATACCGCCAGCCGGAAATTCAGGGATTCTAAAAAGCGGATATGATTCTTCGCGACTCCTCTATATTAACCAATATCCGTTTTGCCGGAAATGAAAACCCGGGTAATTCATTATTCGAAAAAAAATATATTACCATCCGGTGCATGGAAAACAGATTGTATTCGGATGATGAGGTGGCTAAGCTTCCCGCCATTTCGCCGGTGCATACGCATTACAATGAGTGGGTAGTCCGTAAACGATCCAGTCAGCGCCTGATCCATTATCTGGCAGAACAAAAAAAACGATTATATATTCTGGAAGCCGGATGCGGAAATGGCTGGATGACTCATTGCCTTTCGGAAATTCCGGATGTTGAAGTAGTGGGGCTGGACATTAACTTTACTGAACTTCAACAGGCGGCAAGAGTGTTTAATGAAAATGAACAGGTAAGCTTTATCTACGGAGATATGGCATCCGGCATATTGGATGACATGTTATTTGATGTGATTGTTTTTGCAGCCTCCATTCAATATTTTAAATCCCTTACAGAAACACTAAGTACCTGTTTTGAACATTTAAAACCAGGTGGAGAAATTCATCTGATAGACTCTCCGCTATATGATTCCAGGGAAATTGAGTGTGCAAGGGAAAGGACTTTTTATTATTACGATTCTTTGGGTTATCCGGAAATGAGCGACTACTATTTTCACCATGATTTAAATGACCTGCGGGGTTTAAATTATAAGATTTTGCAAAACCCGAATTCCGTTTTCAATAAGCTTTTGGGAAGTAAAGACCGATTCCATTGGATTTGTCTCAAAAAATGAGCAACTTATCATGGTTACGCAATCCATATACAATACCATTCAGCGTTACCGCACACTGAAAACCGACAGAATATCCGCATTGCCTGTTGTAATTCTTATGCCCCATAGTGCATGCAATTGTAAATGCGTAATGTGTGATATATGGAAAGGAAATAATAAACTGAACCAATTAACCAAAAAGGATATTTCAGGATTATTGAATACACTCAAAAAATTCGG
>JAYVXJ010000042.1:0-2733 GCA_043785285.1 Chitinophagaceae bacterium | reverse complement strand
TGTTTTTTGATGGGACACTTAATTTAATAGTAATTTTCAATAAATTTTTACAGTAAAATTATGCTGAGGGAGAAATCATCCATCATTTTCCTGGTTTGCCTTATTATTACAGTATGCTACGCCATACTTCAATATCGTTATCCGACGTTTATTTTTTTTGATGGAAGTCTTATTATTTCAGTATTACTGACCGTTTTTCTTAAGGAAGATTTCTATACAAAGCTATTTCTGATTATCGGTATTTTACTAATTGGAGCGGCTGCTTTTTACTCCTATGAGAGCATAGCCAGCCTGCAAGCCACGCTGCAGCATTTATTTTCCTTGTCCATCTTTATTATGGCAGGTTTATCTGTACTTTATATTAAAAAATTATACCGTTTCAAATTGGCTGACGACCAGCAGATAAATGCCTTATTTGAATACGCCACAGAAGGTATCATTCTCACCAATCAAAAAGGAGAAATAGTGCTGGTGAACCCGGCCGCATTGAAATTATTTAATTACGAACGGGATGAATTGATCAGGAAATCAATTGAAACGCTGATACCTGGCCGCTTTCATAGTGCACATGCGCATTATCGCCATGATTTTAATGCAAATCCCGCTAACCGCACCATGGGACATGGGCGTAACCTGTTTGCCAAAACGCGGGACGGAAGGGAATTCCCGGTGGAAGTAAGCCTGAGTTATTACCGGCAGAATAATGAATTCTTTGTGATCGCCTTTGTTGTGGATATCACGGAGCGCAAGGAAGCAGAACAAAAAATGCTGAATCAGAGAGTTCAGCTGGAGCAAAAAACAGCGGATGTACGTAAGTTAAATGCGGAACTGGAGACCAAAGTAGAGCAACGGACCATGATTCTTCAGGAGGCATTGAAAGAACTGGAAAAATCTCAAAAAGAAGTTAGCGAAGCGCTGAACAAAGAAAAAGAATTGAGTGAAATTAAATCCAGGTTTGTTTCCATGGCTTCTCATGAATTCCGGACTCCCCTGAGTACGGTATTATCATCCGCGGCGCTGATATCCAGATATACGCAAACAGACGAACAGGATAAAAGGGATAAGCATATTAAACGCATAAAGGATTCAGTCAAATATCTTAATGAATTGCTGGAAGACTTCCTTTCGCTTGGAAAATTGGATGAAGGCCGGATAAAAGCCGAGGCCTGTACTTTTAATGTAAAGGAATTTCTGGAAGAGGTTATCGATGAAATGAGATCGATTCTGAAAGCAGGTCAGTCTATTTCCCAGAGGTATACCGGGAAGAATGAGTTTGCTACCGATAAAAGGCTGCTTAAAAATATCCTGATCAATCTTTTGGGTAATGCGATCAAATTTTCAGCAGAACGTTCGGTTATCTGGCTGGAAATCAGCGACGAAAACGATCATTTAATACTTTCCGTAAAGGATCAGGGTGTGGGTATATCTGAAGAAGACCAGCAACACCTGTTCAGCAGTTTCTTCCGGGGTAAAAACGCTGTAAACATAGAAGGTACAGGCCTGGGGCTCCATATTGTAAAGAGATATGTAGACCTGCTGAAAGGCCAGATTCAATTGGAAAGCCGCTTGAATGCCGGTACCATCATTACGGTTAAATTACCTTTAGTGGCCAGTTTGGAAGGCTAAACCCATCACGTTCTCCAGGAGGGACGAAGAGCGGCTTAAAAACGGACTTTCCTCACAATCTGAAAACAAAAGAGACAATCAAGCCCATGAACCGGATATTTTTTATATTTATGCAATGAGAAACGTGTTAATTATTGATGATCACGATGATATCCGGGAAAATATCGCTGAAATCTTATCTTTTGGCGGATATAGAACGCTGACGGCGGAAAATGGGAAAAAGGGTATTGAAATGGCTTTGAAGGAGAATCCCGACCTCATCGTTTGTGATATTATGATGCCTGAACTGGATGGTTATGGGGTTCTTCATCTGCTAAGAAAAAATGCATCCACGGAGAATACACCCTTTATCTTTCTTACAGCCAAAACAGAACGGATGGATTTTAGAAAGGGTATGGAAATGGGAGCAGATGATTATATTACCAAACCCTTTGATGATATTGAATTATTAAATGCCATTGAGATCCGGTTAAAAAAATACGACATCCTGCAAGGGAAATATGCCAGAGGCGAAAAAGGGGTTCATGAATTTATGGGCGTCCTGCACGGATCAGGCCTCCTGAATATGCAACTGGAAAATTATGAAAGCGAACTTTTTCCCAGGAAATCGCTTGTTTACCAGGAAGGAAAAAGATCGAAATATCTGTATTATCTGAAATCAGGTAAAATAAAAGGGTACCGTTTACATGAAGACGGTAAAGATTATATAACGAATTTATATTCTGAAGGCGATTTCATCGGTTACCTGCCTCTGCTGGAAGACACAACTTATAAAGATTCTGCCAGTGTGTTGGAAGATGCCGAAGTTGTATTGATTCCCAAAGATGAATTTCTTTCGGCAGTTTATAGTGATATCCGGATTGCAACGAAATTTATTAAGCTGATTGCCCATAATATACAAGAGAAAGAGGAACGTTTGCTGAGCCTTGCCTACAGTTCACTTCGCAAACGGGTGGCCAGGGGGCTGGTGGATATTTATTCCAAATTTGGCAAGGAAAATCCGTTGGGCAAGTCGCTGGATATTTCAAGAGATGATATCGCCCATTACGTTGGTACGGCTACGGAATCGCTGATTCGCACCCTGAGTGATTTTAAAGCGGAAAAACT
>JAYVXJ010000041.1:0-2737 GCA_043785285.1 Chitinophagaceae bacterium | reverse complement strand
GGGTCGCTAAAATGGAAACATGTTTTCAATGCTAAACTATATGGCGTGATGCTCGCCGTACGCATATCTCCCACCATGGATTAGAAAACAGTTCAGCTTTTTGTCCATACACGGAGATCTGTAAAAAAATAGTGAGTGCTTTAGTGGACCATGGGGAGGCCGACTTTATATTCGCTCCGGCAGATCTGGAGGATGGAATTTCTCATTTTATAACCGTGGATAGGGTTCAGCGGAAATATGCCATTCGGAAAAAAATCAACCTTGATCTTACATCTGAAGACCAGGAAGGTAAACCCATTCCCGTAGATATGTCTCCCGCCGTATACCGGCTGGATTTAAGGACCCTGTTGTATTGGTCGCCGGAAATAAAAACGAATGAACAGGGCAAAGAACATATTCGCTTTTATATGTCCGGTCAGCGGATAATTTATTTAACTTATAAAACTTATATTTAATAAATTATCTTTGACTTTTAATTGTTTTACAATATTTCGCTAACCGCCTGAATATTGTTTATGGATTATCGACTGCTTGCTGATCAACTATTGATAAAATTGCTGCGTGCCAACGATGAAGAGGCCCTCAGGATGATTTATGTCCGCTATTGGAGACCGCTTTTCCTTTCTGTTGTTAAAAAAATACGTGTACGTGAAATTGCGGAGGAACTGGTGCAGAATGTGTTCGTAAGCCTTTGGGAAAAACGGCATTCGACTCATGTACAGGAACTCGGCCCATATTTGCATACAGCAGTAAAATATCAGGCCATTAACTACATCAAATCCAATATACTTCACAAAGCCCATGCAAAATCCATGGCGCTGCAGGTTGTGACGGAAGAAAACTATTCAGCTTCTTCGCTGCTTATCCATGAGTTAACCAATGCTATTGATAATGCCATACAACATCTTCCTCAAAAAACTCAACTCGTTTTCAGGCTCAGCCGTTTCGAAAACCGTTCCGTAAGTGAAATATCGGCTTTCCTGAATATATCTGAAAAAGCCGTGGAATACCATATCACCCGGTCGATCAAGTTTCTGCGTTTCCAACTAAAAGACTTTATTATTTTGGAAATCTGCCTGCTGCTTTTTTCACAATAGGGTTGTCATTCAAAAAAAAATAAAAAAACGCGGTCTTGATTTAGGGTAAATCTGCTCTAGCCTGACAATACCTGCAATGGACCGCAAGGCATTTCACCTTTTATTAAAAAGATACCTCGATGGAACCAGCTCGGAAGCCGAACACAGACTGGTAGACCATTGGTATGAACTACTTGACGATGAAATGCCCGTTGCCATAACCGAAAATGAGCTGCAGGCCATGGAGAGCCGCATCTGGAACAGCATCCAAAGAAAAGCTGTAACCCAGGAGGCATTCCCTGCTGATAAGCCCGCGTCGCGAAAGATTTGGAGGAAACTGACCGTAGCTGCCATGGTTGCCAGTTTGCTTGCCGGCGCGTGGTGGTACTTGGCGGTTTATTCAAAAACCAATACTCTGGTGAGCGACAAAGTGCAGGAAGGATTGCTAGAAGAAGTGAACAATACCAATATAACCCGGCAAATTGTACTGGAAGATGGCAGCAGGGTGCGGCTTGCGCCCATGACCAAAATAGCCTTTCCCCGTCATTTCCTTAAATCCAAACGCGAGGTTTACCTGGAAGGAGAAGCGTTTTTTGAAGTAACCAAAAATCCCGGACACCCATTTTTTGTCTTCAACAAAACCCTTGTGGCTGAAGTCCTGGGTACTAGTTTTAATATCAGGATCATTAAAAATAAAATTGAAGTAGCCGTACGCACAGGCAGGGTAGCCGTATTTGAAAACGGCCAGAAAATTAAGCTCAATTCACAACAGAAACTTCAAAACGGTGTCATTATAACCCCCAACCAGAAAGTAACCTATTACACAGAAAACAGGCATTTCGTTACCTCGCTGGTTGAAACTCCGGTACCGGTAGATACGCAGAAAGACGCTGCTCTTTCAAACCCGGTATTCATTTTTGACGATGCCCCGCTGGCTGAGGTACTCGGTTCATTAGAAAAAGCATACCAGATAGAAATCGTACTGGAAAATGATAATCTGGGCAAATGCCCTTTTACGGGCGACATCAGTAAACAAACCCTGTTCAATAAACTGGAACTGGTTTGTTCTGCCTTCCAGGCGAATTATGAAATCAAAGGCACCCGGATACTGATCAAAGGGGGCATAAGCTGTAAGTAACCATTTTTAATAACTAAACCAATTGCTGTATGAAAATTCAAAAATACATTACCTAAGCCCGTAATAAAAAAAGCCAACAATATTGCGAGTATTGCTGGCCGCAGTCATAAAAAATGGCTGGATTTTGTCCGCTCCATTAATTCACGAACAAAACCATTACAATATATGAAAAAAAAGCGATTCGCTTTCTTAATCTCCTTGGCAATGAAAATAACGGTTGTCCAATTGTTTATTCTCGTTTTTGCTTTTAGCAGCAGTGCAAAAGAAGTCATCGGCCAGGAGATATTGAATAAAACCATTTCTCTTTCGGTGGAAAAGGGCCGCCTGAAAAATGTTTTACACCAAATACAAGAACGGGCTGATGTGAAATTTGTTTTCTGCTCCATGATCATTGATGCTAACCGGAAAATCAGCGTATCCGTCACGAATAAAAAGCTGGAGGAAGTGCTCTATGAGATTACCCAGCAACTCCATCTTGGTTACCGGGTTATTGAAGACCAGATTATCCTCTTCAGCAAATCAT
>JAYVXJ010000040.1:0-2738 GCA_043785285.1 Chitinophagaceae bacterium | reverse complement strand
CAGCCAACATACTTTTTAACCTTTATATTTTTATTGACGCCCTTGGCGATTTCCTCGAAAGTGAGTTTTATTTTGATCCGGAGGTTGCTGCCCCGAATACCCTGCGTTCTGGAATGGCCAGCACCCCGTCTGCCACCAAAAAAGCTACCAAGAATATCATCCCCGAATACATCCCCGAACTGGCTGAAGATATCTTCCATGTTCATACCTCCTCCACCATATCCTCCGCGTCCGCTGTTAACACCCGCATGACCATACCGGTCATATTTTGCGCGCTTATCACTGTCGCTGAGAACCTCGTAAGCCTCGGCAGCTTCCTTGAATTTTTCTTCCGCAGCCTTATCTCCCGGATTGCGGTCAGGGTGAAATTTCATAGCCACTTTACGGTAGGACTTTTTAATTTCGTCGCCCGATGCGGACTTGGTAATTTCCAGTATCTCGTAATAATCCCTTTTCATTAAATTCAATTCATTTTCCCACGATCACTTTCGCGAATCGGATGATTTTATCATTTAAATAATACCCCTTAATTACTTCATCAATCACTTTACCCTTCAGGTTTGGCGAAGGAGCCGGGATTTCACTGATGGCTTCATGTTTTTCCACGTCAAATTCGGTATGAATGCTTACCATCTGGAGGAGACCCTTGCTTTGGAGTATAGCCCGCAGCTTGTTAAACACCAATAATACGCCTTCGCGCACGTCATCACTATTACGACTCTGCTGAAGCTGTTTCTCAGCCCGGTCACAATCATCCAGCACATCCAGCAAAGAAGTAATTACTTCCTTTCCAGCTGTTTGGATCAATTCTATCCTTTCACGGGCATTCCGGCGCTTAAAATTGTCGAATTCGGCAAATAACCGGAGATACTTATCCTTTTGTTCCTGTAACTCAACGGAAAGCTTCTCCAACGCATCATCTGTTTCGGGGGGTTCCCCGCGCAGATGGTGGGTCCCTGCTACATTTTCATCCGTATTAATATCAACCGTTGATTCTCTTTCACTTGCAGCATCAGCGTCTTCCTGGTCTGTAAAATTTTCATGGTTCTTTTGCATAGAGTAGAAATTGTGGCAAAGGTAAGCTTGTCAATTTCTCTGCCAAGAGCTGTTTTGAGACAAATTGTCTTCCCCCAAATCGGTTACGGCCATGCATTCAGCTACATTTGCGGCATGATTTCCGTTATCTTAAAAAGAAAGATCAGCCGCAGGATAGAAAATGGTCACCCATGGATTTTTGCCAATGAGATTGACGAAACGGAGGAAAAGATCGAGCCTGGAGCCATCGTAACCGTTTTTACCTGGGATAAGAAATTGGTAGGCAAGGGTTATTTTAATTCCAGATCGCAGATTACGGTGCGCCTGCTGACCCGGAATGAAAATGAGGAGATTAACGATCATTTCTTTTTTAAACGCATTGAATCCGCCTGGGCATACCGGAAAAAGATTGGTTATACGGAAAACTGCCGGCTGGTTTTTGGCGAAGCCGATGGCCTCCCCGCCCTGGTGATAGATAAATTCAATGATCATTTTGTGTTGCAAACGCTTTCCCTGGGGATTGACCTTTGGAAACCGGCCATTGTGAAAGCACTCGTCAATATCTTTCAAACTCAAAAAATTTATGAAAGAAATGACGTACCGGTCAGGGAACTCGAAGGGCTTACCCAACAAAAAGGATTTTTATCGGCTCCTTTCGACAGCACCATTCTTATTGAAGAAAACGGATTGAAGTTTAAGGTGGATCTGGAAAACGGGCAGAAGACCGGCTATTTTCTGGATCAGCAGGATAACCGGCGGGCTATACAGCATATCGTGAAAGATGCAGAAGTGCTCGGCGCCTTTTGTTATACCGGAACTTTTGAAATTCATGCGGCACACTACGGAGCGAAGTCAGTACTTGGTCTGGATATTTCTGAAAATGCCATTATCCAGGCGCGCCGTAATGCAATCCTGAATGGGTTAGAACAAAGGGTGGAGTTCCAGGCTGTAAACGCATTTGATGTATTAAAAAAATGGAGTCGGGAGAATAAAAAATACGATGTGGTTATGCTCGACCCTCCTGCTTTTACCAAGAACCGCGAAAACATCCATAAAGCGCTTACCGGCTATAAGGAAATCAATTTAAGGGGTATGAAATTATTGCGCAGCGGAGGATTTCTGGTTACTTCTTCCTGTACAAACCTGGTTTCTCCGGAAAGTTTTCTTGAAGTGATCCAGTCTGCCGCACACGATGCCGGCAAAAAAATAAGACAGGTGGTATTCAATACACAATCACCCGACCATCCGGTTGTTTGGGGAATGGAGAATACGCATTATCTCAAGTTCCTGATTGTGGAGGTTTCGGAACAAATGTGAAAATGTGTAAATGTGCTATTGTGTAAATGTGCTAATTTGAAAATGCTTCCATTTTTAAATTAGCACATTTACACATTTGTTCTATTTGTTCACCTGGAATTTACCCGACTCTACAATCTTGCCATTCGGATCCTTGAGTTGGAAAATATAAATACCCCGGAAGAAATCAGTCAGATTGACGAATGTTTTTTGATCAGCTGCAGAAAATTCATATACTTTTTTGCCGAGGAAATTGAAGACCTGGATAGAATAGTTTTTACCGTAATTTTTGAGCAGATCGAAGGTAATAAAAGAAGATGCCGGGTTAGGATAAAACCGAACGCTGGTCGGCTCGGGATCAGGGAAACCAGGAAGCCTGCTCTGGCTTTTAACGGTAGTCACCGAGC
>JAYVXJ010000039.1:0-2746 GCA_043785285.1 Chitinophagaceae bacterium | reverse complement strand
ATCCGCTCGGGTGTAGCGGTGTGCGCATCGCTACCACGCTATTGCATGAGATGAGAAGGCGGGGATCACATTATGGCCTTGCTTCTATGTGTGTGGGTGTGGGGCAGGGTGCGGCTATGGTTTTCGAGAATAGTGGATGGGAAAATCGTTGACGGTTGACCGATATCAGGTGCTAATCCACACGTAAAGTCCGTCAACGGTCAACCTTTAAAGCGTTGCGCATAAGAAATCAGTTCCCCAAAACCACAATCCTCCTGGACCCCGGTAGAAAGATTTTTGATTTTAGCAATACCCGTTTTTAGTTCTTCTGTTCCTATAATCACTACAAAGGGAATTTTTTTCTTTTCAGCGTATTTAAATTGCTTGTCGAATTTGACTTGTTCCGGAAAAAGTTCACAGCGGATTCCAGCATCGCGGAGTTGTTGCAGGAGGGCAAAACTTTTCACGACGGTTTCGGCCCCCAGATTAAAAAAAAGTAATTGTGTAGACCGCTGAACGGTTGCAGGGAATATTTTTAATTCTTCCATCACGTCATAGATTCTGTCCACTCCAAATGATATACCCACACCCGGAATATTCGGAACTCCAAAAAGTCCGGTGAGGTCATCATATCTTCCGCCACCACCAATGCTTCCGATAGATACATTTTTTGCACGTACTTCAAAAATGATTCCGGTATAATAATTTAATCCGCGGGCCAGCGAAAGATCAACGAGGAGGTTTTTTGTGTTTGGGAAAAAGCCAAGGATATCCCGGATGTCCTGAATTCCCTTTAATAAGGGATTATCTATCAGCAAAACATTCGATTGTACCGCATCTACCTGTTTAGTTGATCTCTGCGTTGTGATTTCGAAAGCATCGTTCCTGAATATCTTTTCAAGCTCAAGCAGTTTTTCTTCATTGGTTCCGTGAATGCCCAGGTATTGCTGAATGATGGAGATCTGTTTGTCAGACAGATTTTTATCAGCCAGTTCCTGCTTAACCTTATCCAATCCGATCTTATCCAGTTTGTCAATGGCTGTGGTAATGGAAATCAACTGTTCAGCCCCACCACAAACAGCAGCGAGTCCGGCTAAAATTTTCCGGTGGTTGATCCGGACGTCCACATCGATATGCAATTGTTCAAAAACGCTGAGGTAGATCTGTGTCAGTTCCACTTCATTTAAGAGCGCGCGGCTACCGACCACATCCGCATCGCACTGATAGAATTCCCGGTAACGGCCTTTTTGCGGACGATCGGCCCGCCATACCGGCTGAAGCTGATACCGTTTAAAAGGGAACGTAAGTTCATTATGATGCATGGCAACATAACGTGCAAACGGAATGGTAAGATCGTATCGAAGTGCGCGTTCGGTGATGAGCTTATTATTTTTTCCTGTTAAAATTTTTTCAAATTCAGCCAATGCGGAATCTTTTTTTGACGGATGATCAAGACCGTTATTGAGTATTTTAAAAAGTAGTTTATCGCCTTCTTCGCCGTATTTACCCAGCAGTGTTTCCAGGTTTTCCATGGCTGGTGTTTCCAGCGGTTGATAACCATATAATTCAAAAACAGAACAAATGGTATCAAAAATGAAATGACGTTTGTGAACGGTTTCCGGTCCGAAATCCCTTGTTCCCTGTGGTAATCCGGGCTTGCTCATGATGGATGCTTAGGCGGTTAAAAGCTGTTGATACTTCTGAATGATCTTGTCGCAGGCTTTGTCAATCATATCAAAAACGGCATGATATCCAGGTTCTTCGCCAAACCAGGGATCAGGTACATCCCTGTTTTCCCCCGGGTACAATTCATTGAGAAGGAGACCGGCTTTTGAGGCATCGTATTTCTTTCGGGCAATGTTTTTCATATTCACGAGAATGTCTGACGACATAGCGTAAATCTTATCAAAGCGGTCAAAATCTTCCGCAACAAACGCGCGGGCACACTGCGTGCTGATATCCAGGGCGTGCAGGCTGGCCACTTTCTGGGAGAGGGGATGAGGCGCTTCGCCCACATGATATCCATTGTTTGTTCCGGCACTATCTACCATCCAGGGTAATCCTGCGTTCTTTGCTTTATTCTCCAGGATTCCTTCTGCAAGCGGACTGCGGCAGATATTCCCCAGACAAACCATTAATATTTTCATGGGTGCAAAGCTAACATAAAATGCAAAGCGGGTAAAAATCGGCAGGTTTATGGATTCGGGAACCAATAGCATCTCAATATAGCCTGCGCAGGTTCAGTTTCTCTGATTTTGATTCCCCATTAAAAACAGATAATATGGAACCCCTGACTATTCTTCATGCTTCCGGATACGGGTCTTGAACCCGGGAGCCAGGTGCGGGTAATTGCAAAATTTGTGGTTTGTCCGGATGGAAGCGTGCGTGAAATTAATGTGATATTGTCGGGAGGAACAGCATTTGATAATGAAGTTCAACGAGTTATTTCCAGGATGCCAAATTGGAAACCAGGCGTTCAAAATCGGGAAAAAGTTTCTGTGTATTTTAACCTTCCGGTAAATTTCAGGGTTCCTGCAGATAATTAATTTTTTGGATTATTTGGCAGAGGGGCAGTCTGATATCTACGTGTTATTATGTATATTGCCTTTTGCTTTTAAATGTTTTGTTAAATGGCCGAAGATCGGAACCCGGACAATCGCTCAAAGGGATATATACTCAGGAGATCTATTATGGATTATGGAATGGGGGGGATTATATTTTGTCTCGGCATTTTTTTTCTGATAGCGCCCAAACTCGGTGTTGTTTT
>JAYVXJ010000038.1:0-2750 GCA_043785285.1 Chitinophagaceae bacterium | reverse complement strand
TCTTTTTCACTTTGGGGGTAAGCAGGTTTTCCTTTTTGAACCCGTTCGCCAAAGCAAATTCTAAGGCGCCCTCTCCGGCAAGAAAAATATGAGGAGTTTTCTCCATAACCATTCTGGCAACAGAAACCGGATGCATGATATGCTCAAGACACATGACTGATCCGCAATTGTATTGATGATCCATAATGCAGGCATCCAGGGTTACATGCCCGTGCCGGTCTGGTAATCGGCCATAACCAATTGCTTGGATGGATTGATGGATCGGCTTCAGGGACTCTCACTCCGGTCTCAACGGCATCCAGGGCATTGCCGCCTTTATTCAATACTTCCCAGGCTGCGGCATTAGCCACTGTTCCAAAATCCCAGGTAGAAATCACAACCGGATTTTTTAACAGCGGCAAATACTTTATCTCCGGCCATTCCGGCGGCAGCACTGAGCATAGAAGTAAGCAGGAATTTGCTGCGTGTTGACATATTGAACATTATTTTATAGCGATGGTTAAAGCGATATGTTGTGCGGGTTTCACCGATTCAATTGCCTTATCCTTTGCCCAGCTTGCTTTGTGTATTACAATTTTTTTCGGCAGATTGCCGGCATCCGGAAAACTCAGGTCCAGTTTTGCTTCGTTCCCACTTGCATTAACCGCAAGTTTAAGGTTGATCCGGCCAAAAGGAGTCCGGATACCGTTTAACTTTGTTACAGCACCCTCTTTCACCCATTGTTTAGGAAGGGCTTCAAATAAGTGCAGTTCATTGCCGCGGTCAAATTCGATCATATGTACCACCATCCGTATAAATTCCGCACTGGCCCAGTTGTGTGGCATATCACCTACTTCATCACTCCCTTTTCCTACCGGTTTCTGTTCTTCCCGCCAAACCATGGTGGGAGAGGAGTGATTGGCAAAATCATATAACAACTGGGGTATGTCGTCTGTTTTCCCTAACCATTGTAAGGCATGGCTGTAGAATGAAGTGAAATAAGACCAGATACCATCTTTCATCCAGCCGGTATTCACCACCAATCCCTCTTCGCGGTGATCCGTAAGCATATTGACCGTTTCCTCCGCCCATTGATGCGTTTCGGGATTATCATCGAAAATTTGTCCCGGGTAAACAGACTGACAAAATGCCCACTGACCTCTTTGCGCCGCATAATTACCTTCATTCTTGATCATGACCGGCAGATATTTATTTCCTTTTTCATCTTCGCGGATGTCCTTTCTGGCCAGGTTTATGAAGTTGCCGTAAAATACATCGTAGTCTTTTTGCCATAGTGAAGCCTCTTCATTTTTCCCAAGCCATTTGGCTGCGGAAATAGCCCATTTCATTCCACCTAAGCACCATTCCGTGTTGGAATAATCGTCTCCGTCCTGAATGCCCCCGTCTACATTTCCATTCGGGATCAGGCCGTAGTAAGGTTTGGTGGAATCTTTTAGTGCAAGACCGCGCAGATAGTTGATTCTTTTTATACATCCTTCTATTACGCTCCAGTTTTGCTGTAGCCAGCTTTTATCCTGGGTAAGCCTTGCATGGCGGATCAACATGAAAGGAACCAATCCGTTTTCCTTGTGGAAAGTGGTGATCATTTCAAATCCACCATCCTTTAGCTGTAAGTGGGTAAGGTAATCAATACAGCTTCTCACGTCCTTGATGTAATTGAGCATCGTGGCCACTTCCAGCAGAAAACTTCCATCTGCCAGCCAAAGGCCGCGATAAACGGTAGGCCCTACATGGAAAGCTTTATTGCCTTCGCGGATATCCCTTGCCTGGAAAATATTGCGCAAGCTGGAAGAAACCATGGATTGTATGCCGGCATCCGGAATACTGATCGCTATTGATGAAGGGCTATTTATTTTCCACCATGCTTCCGAAATCTGTTTTTGCTTTGTTGTATTTGCAACACTTGGTATATAGGCAAGCTTCTGGTTAAAAAACCGGCTTAAAGTGATACAGATTTTCTTTTCTTCTCCTGCCAAGAGCTTAACCGGTTTGAATCCAATCGTATAATATTTTGGTGAATCCAATTGGGGAGATTCCAATGCAACAGAGGAGGAAAGCCTTGTATATTCATCCATTTGAATATAATTACTTTCTTTCTTAAGCGTATCGATTCCGCCATATCGGATCACGGGGTCGAAAACAATTGGTGAGGAAGTTGTGTTTTTTAAATTCACCAGCAAATGATATCGCCTTTCCGGCATGCCCACGTCAGCACATTTTACATATAAAACAGCCTGCTGATCCTGTTTGCCGCTGATGATTTCTGCTGCGGCGGGTGTGTGGTTTTTGAACATCCACAATCCATTGATGATGGCGTTTCTGTCTTTTGCACCTGGCAAATTGGTGACCACCACAATTAATTCACCATCCTGATCCACATCTTTTGAATCGAAGAAATAAACACCCGGAGTTTTCGGACCAAAATCTTTAACCGGATCTATGTCTTTTTGCGCTGCGCCTTCGATGTGCACCCGCATTACGCGCTGGCCGGACTCCTCCCATTTTCCTTCACAGAAACCCAACACTACCTTATGTTCGGACCCGGGGGTCACTTTTATGTGAAATTCAATTAGCCCTTCGCCGGACAATCCTTTTTCGCCTTCAGCAATGTCGTTGAATGCAGCATCGCAGGCGATGTTGGGTTTTGACCAGTTCCTTCTCGCCAGCCGGCTGTCAAACCGTACGATGCTGTTTAATTTCTCAGGTTCTGGTATTTCCAGAAATGCCTGTTCAGTCATCCGGACGCCTGC
>JAYVXJ010000037.1:0-9030 GCA_043785285.1 Chitinophagaceae bacterium | reverse complement strand
AATAATACCGTCTTCCCTGTTTTTCCATTAGCGTTTATTCTTTTTTCGGAGCTTTCAGAACAACAGTATCCGGCTGTTACAGAAGTGCCTACCAGGTTTAGCGTTTGGAGTTTATTCAATGATTGTAATGCCGTCAAACCTTTATTGGTGAGGAGGGTTCTATTCAATTGTAACTGGGTGAGCGCCTGGCATTGACCGATATAAGACATTGAAGCATCGCTTATTTTCGTATTTCCCAATTTCAGCCAGATCAGTTGTTTTTTCAGAGGAACCAGGAGGCCCAGGTCCTGATCCTGAATATTTACAGCATTGATAAAGTCGGCCATCAGATAGTGACTGTTTTGCGCGACCGGTATTACCACAACTCCTTTTTCTTTTAAGGTGTTTATACTGTTACAATCTGCCTCTTCAACCGACGACGACGGTACTAAGGAATCTTTGTTATGCTGATTATTGCTTTGCAGGGCCAGCAGGTATGTCCTGATTCTTGCAGGCTGTCCAAATGTCTTCACCTTTTTGTTAAAATCGGCGCCCTGTTCAATCCACCATTTAATCAGGGCAATCTGGGATTCCTTTAAAGATGATTTTTCTCTGGGCATATGGTGTTCATCATCGGTAGGGAGCAGGATGCGTTTCATCAATTCACTTTCTGCGGGCTTGGATGGAACAAGAGAAGGACCATTTTTTCCCCCTTTCATGATCCAGGAAGAATCATCCATACGCAGTTTCCCTTTTTGTCTTCCTGTACCATGACAGCTATAACATTCTTTTTGGAATAAGGGTTGAATAACATCTGCATATGCTTTGGCTTCCTCAACGTTGATGATTGGAGCATGCACCGGGAGGGCGCCAGTTCCGGCCAAAAAAATGATTTTGATTACCTGACGTGATACAGCATGATTTCCTTTGTTGTAAAATCATTGTAATAATAATCCGATCATCAAATGCCTATAGGTAAATGAACCAGCACAGGATGAAGCCGGCCAAAAACTGCAGTGACTGATAAAAGCACGTTTAATTTTTAATGATGATCAGGAAAGATACCGCTTACGCAAGGTTTGCATTATGTAAACGTTAATGGCCCATTGATCCGCCAGTGGCTGGCGGGTATAAGGAAGTGCAGGCATATAATCCGGAGGGCCGAATTCTGTAAGTATGGTTAACCTTCCCCCATTTTTCTTTTTTTGATTCACAACCCTGTCCCACCAGGCAAAGTGCGCTTTCACGCATTCATCCCATTCGGGTGCTCTCGGATCATTCACCTGTGGCCCAGAGATATCCAATGTTACGCGTAGCTCAGGATTTTTTCGATGAACTGCCGGGTTGCAGGAGCGGCAAACAACATCCTCGAACGATGGGTTTCATGGCAGATGAGGATGCCTGTTTTCTTTGTTAATGCGGTCGTATAATCAATAAAAGCTTTATTCTCTTCCTAGGTGAAGAAATCCCTTCCGGAATGACAGTTGATATAAATTGGTTTTTGATAAGGATTGTAAGCTGATGCGTCTATCATTTTTTTAAAAGCTGTCAGATGTTCCTGCCAGTTGCTTACATTGCCTGCAACCAGGAGTCCGACTTCATGCATAGGCGTTCTTCCAAACTCACCACCCCATACCACCAGGGTTTCTTCCGGCAGTCCGAAGGATACGCTCGTTAGCTCCTATGCAATTCAAACGTTTGCGTGAAAAACACGGGCATTTTAAGGTAATTAACACTACCTTAATCTCATAGAGTTGTTATCCCTGCTTCATTCGGTTAGGGAGAATTAACCAGTACGGATTTCACTTTGCAAAAAAAATATCTTTTATTTCATTTACTGACCTGCCTGTTTAGTGGATTGAGCGTATCTGGTCAATCCAACCTGCTGTGGACGGAGAAAGGGAAAGATTTTCACGACGCCATTCCATTGGGCAACGGCGATATTGGCATCAGTGCCTGGATAGAACAGGCGGGTGATCTGTTATTTTATATCGGGAAAACAGATGCTTATGATGATAATAACCGGTTACTCAAACTGGGAAAGGTAAGGGTAAGCCTTTCTCCCAATCCATTTGAAGGGGAAAATGCTTTCAGGCAGGAGCTTAGACTGCGCGAGGGTGAAATGGAAATGCGGGCAGGAACCGGTGAAGACCGCGTGACGCTGCTATTATGGGTGGATGCCAACAAACCGGTCATTCATCTTGCCATACGGAGTAAAAAAAAGTTTTCAACGCGGGTGCAGCTTGAAAACTGGCGCAGGCAGGAACGGGCCATCGTAGAAGACAGGTCTTTCAGTGATCCCTATCCAGCGATTGATGACAGCAAGGCAACTTATGTTCCGACCGTTCAATATCCTGACAGCATGCTTTCAAATCAATCCAACCGGCTGGTATGGTTCCATTATAATACGCATTCCTGCTGGCCTTACGCTTTAACATTGCAGGGATTGGGAACATGGATGGAAGGGCAGACTGATCCATTGCTTCACCGCAGTTTTGGAGGAAGTATTTCCGGCGAAGGACTCAGGAACCAAAACGATACAACCCTGATTTCTTCAAAAGCGGTCACGAGCCAGGATCTGATGATCGTTGTACTTACGAAAAAGAATGTTGAAACAAAAGACTGGTTGAAAGCGCTTGACGCCAAACAAATAGAGATCCGGAAAGCAAATGCAAAGCAGGACCTTGCTGCCCACCACGCATGGTGGAAACAATTCTGGAATCGCAGCTGGGTGAGGATACAAACGCAAAGTGATACCGGCGCTATGATTACACAGAGTTATAACCTTCAAAGGTATCTCATGGCCTGCGGGGGTCGCGGACCAGGCTGGACAAAATTCAATGGATCCATCTTTACCCTGCCGTGGAAACACGATGCCGATTACAGGGATTGGGGCAGCGCACAATGGTTCCAGAATGCAAGGCTGTTGTACTGGCCCATGATCGCCTCCGGGGATTTTGATGTGATGGCGCCGTTTTACGGCACCTATCTTTCCGCATTGCCATTGGCTAAAGAGCGTACCCGCATCTATTATCATCATCAGGGCGCCTTCTTTTCGGAAACAGCTTATGCCTGGGGAACCTACTCGGATTTTGACTATGGTTATAACCGCAGGAACCTTCCTGTTGGATTTGCAACGAGCACCTATATACGACATTATTGGTCGTGCGGCCTGGAATTATCAACCATGATGCTCGAGCAATATGCCGTAACGAAAAACAAAAAATTTCTTACCGATACCCTTCTTCCATTGGCCGATGCCATTGTTCAGTTTTACGACCGGCATTGGAAGCGGGACGAGCAGGACAAAATATATTTCGATTCTGCGCAGTCCCTGGAAACCTGGCAAACAGCAACCAATCCGACGCCCATCATTGCAGGATTAAAATATGTGCTAAAAGGTTTAACAGAACTTCCTGCAAGCCTCACCACTGCTGCACAACGCAAAGCATGGAAAAAAACACTTTCCGATTTACCGGATATACCAAAAAAGCAAGACAATGGCCGGACCATCCTTTTACCTGCGGCCGTTTTTGGAAAGAATTCCAATTCCGAAAATCCGGAGTTATATGCCATATTTCCATACCGGATTTATGGAATAGGAAAGGATTCACTGGATATTGGCCGCCATACTTTTTCTGTTCGGGTGAACCGGGAAAACCGCTGCTGGGGGCAGGATGAGATACAGGCCGCCTGTTTGGGTTTAGGACGTGAAGCGGCCAATGGAATCGTAAAGCGGATGATGAATTGGAATAAAGAATACCGGTTTCCGGCGATGTGGGGACCCAATAACGACGAGATTCCGGACCTGGATCACGGAGGGGTCGGGAATATGGCCATTCAAAATATGATGCTGCAGTCAGACAAAGACAAGCTGTATCTTTTCCCCGCCTGGCCTGGTTCCTGGAACGTTTCCTTTAAGCTGCATGCGGCAAGGGGAACTATTGTTGAAGGCGATTTGCGCGGCGGCAGGTTGCAGAAACTGGTTGTTAGCCCGGAGACGAGGCGAAAGGATATTGTTGTCATGGCATTACAGTAAAAGGATTTTATCATTCGGTAATTCATACATTCTTCAAATAGTACCAAGCATGAATTTATTTAAAAAAGTTGTTTTCTGTCTTCCGCTTATCATCGGCTGCTCATTAACAGGCAGGTCGCAACAAGCCGGTAATCTCACGCCCATTCTTTTAAATAACCTGGATGCTTTTCGTGAACCGGGAAAGAACTGGAACCTTGCATCCAACGCTTCTGCCGATCCTGCAAAAGAAGGAAATATGAAGGCCATAGCCGGAGAAGGAACCGTTGTCAATATCATGAATCAGAAAGACAACGCCCATCTGATTACCAAAGGAGAATTTGGTGACCTTCAACTGGATCTTGATTTCATGATGGCCAAAAATTCCAATTCCGGAGTATTTCTGGAAGGCCGTTATGAGGTGCAATTGCTGGATAGCTGGACGAAACTGCATCCTTCATTTGCTGCCTGTGGTGGTATTTATCAGCGGTGGGATGATGCACGGGGAGCAGACGGGGAAGGCTATGAAGGCGTGGCTCCTCTCATGAGCGTGGCCAAAGCACCCGGTCTCTGGCAGCATTTAAAAATAACTTTCATAGCTCCGAAATTCAATGATAAAGAAGAAAAAATTGCCAATGCACGTTTTGAAAAAGTATACCTCAATGGGGTGCTTGTTCAAATGGGAGTGGACGTAACCGGCCCCACGCGTTCTTCCTATTATAATGATGAAAAATCAAAGGGACCACTTATGTTGCAGGGAGATCATGGTAATGTAGCTTTCCGCAATATCCTTTACGGAAAGCCGGATACCACAAACATGAAAGCGGGCACAGACAATCCTATTATGCTCAATCCGCAGGGAAGACCCTACCTGCTCAGAAGTTTTTTAAATTATGGTGATCAAAAACTCACGCATGTTATTTCTGACGGCAATCCTGATCAGTTAAATTTTTCCTACAACCTGAAACAGGGTTCTTTGTTTCAGGTTTGGCGGGGCGATTTTCTGGATGTCACGGATATGTGGCACGAAAGGGGAGAATCTCAGCTTGCCAAACCCAGGGGTAGTTTGCTTATCCTTTCCAATGCCCCTGCACTCGCGGTGCTGTCAACAACAACCACTCCCTGGCCGGATTCAGTAGCATTTGATGATTTTCAAAACAAAGGCTACACACTGGATGAAAACAGAACACCTACTTTTCAGTATTCGCTTAATGGAATTGAAGTAGCGGATAAAATTTCGGGACAACAACCGCAATCACTCACCAGAGAAATATCCGTCACTCATCCACCAGCAGATTTCTATTGCAGAATTGCCGCAGCAAAAAGCATCGAGATGATCGACAAAAACTTTTATGCAATCGACGACAGGTCTTATTATATACGGCTGGAAGATAAGGTTAAGCCGGTCATCCGGTCCACCGCTGCCGGAAAAGAATTGCTCGTTCCTATTGAAAAAAGATCAACGCCCTTAACTTATTCAATCACTTTCTAACCTCCTGTTATGCCGATATTTTATTTTTATATATCATTCTCTTTCCGGAAAAAATGGTTTGTGTTTATATTGTGCATCTTTTTTTCCTTTCTGGGTTTTTCTCAACAAGACAAGCAGGACACGACAGGTCATGTACAGAAAGAAGAAGATTTTTACCAGATCGTTACACTTCCCATACCGGAAGATGTAATACTGGAAGTTGGAGGTATGACTTTTTTGCCGAACGATGCGTTAGCTGTATCAACACGGCACGGAGAGGTTTGGATCATCAGCAATCCTTATATGAAGGCAGGAATGCTTCCCCGTTATCATTTGTTTGCCCAGGGATTGCATGAAGCGCTGGGGCTTAACTACATTAACGGTGACCTGTACCTGACGCAAAGATCCGAGCTCACCCGTTTACGTGATCTTGACGGAGACGGAGAAGCAGATGAATACAAAACGATCTATTCATGGCCCTTAGCCGGAAACTATCATGAGTATGCATACGGGCCGGTATTGGATAAAGACAGTAATATGATCGTGAACCTGAATCTGGGTTGGATCGGATATGGGGAAAGCTTATCAAAGTGGCACGGCTGGATGTTGAAAATTACAAAGGATGGAAAGATGAAACCTTTTGCAACCGGATTGCGATCACCCGCAGGATTTGCCGGGAATGATAAAGGAGATATATTTTATGCAGAAAATCAGGGCGACTGGGTCGGATCTGGGAGTATTACCCATGTTGAAGAAGGCGATTTTATGGGCAATCCCGCAGGGTTAATCTGGTCAGGCGAACCGGGCTCGCCGGTAAAGTTGAAAAAAAAGGATATTCCGGATACCGGGGAACCGAAATATGAAGTGGCTAAAAGAGTGCCTGGCCTGAAAACACCATCCGTTTGGTTCCCCCATACGATCCTGGGTATTTCTACTTCAGGGATCCTCAACTATGAAGCGAAAGGAAAAATGGGTCCCTTCGAAGGACAATTATTTGTAGGAGACCAGGGCCAGAGCAAGATCATGCGCGTATATCTTGAAAAGGTCAAAGGTGTTTACCAGGGAATTGTTTTTCCTTTTCGGGAAGGGTTTTCCTCGGGGATACTCCGGCTCAATTGGGGGTCTGATGGAAGCATGTTTGCCGGTATGACATCGAGGGGCTGGTCATCAACCGGAGGTGGGTTATACGGATTGCAGCGGTTGGTATGGAATGGTAAAACACCCTTTGAAATGAAAACAGTGAAGGCCAAACCGGACGGATTCGAAATTGAATTCACCCAACCGGTTGATGAAAAAACAGTCAGGGATGTTTATTCCTGGAAAATATCCAGCTTTACTTATATGTACCACCATGAATACGGGAGTCCCGTTATCAATGAAGGTAGTTGCCCAATCAAAGCCATCGTTGTTTCTGCAGATCATTTAAAGGTACGCCTGGTTCTGGATAGCCTGAAACTGGGATATATTCATGAGATCAGGGCGGAAGGAATCAGATCTGCTGATCAATTTACGCTTTTGCATAATTTTGGATATTATACACTGAACCGTATCCCGGATGGTGAAAAACTGGCCATTACCAGTGGAAATAAAGTCAGTGCTAAAATGATGGAACACCATCACCTGATGATGAAAGAATCTGTAAGCCATACCTTGCACCCGGCTTCAAATAAGGCTTCCGTATATAAACATATCACCAGGCAACCTTCCGGATGGACAAAGGGCCCCGACCGCGTTTTAGTTATCGGAACCAAACCCGGTTTAAAATTCGATATGGAATCCATTACGGTAAAAGCGGGTTCCAAAGTGAAACTCACTTTCCGGAACAATGATGATATGCTGCATAATTTTGTGGTTACAAGGCCGGGAACTGCCAATATAGTGGGTGAAGCTGCCGTTAAAATGGGATTGAACGGTGAAAAAATGAATTTCGTTCCGGCCATGCCTGAAGTGTTGTTCTATACTGACCTGCTGCATCCCAGGGAATCGAATACGATTTATTTTACAGCTCCCGAAAAAGCGGGACAATACACCTATGTATGCACCTATCCGGGACATTATCTTGTGATGAGGGGCATCCTGAAAGTGATCCCACGTTAATGTTGACCGATGCGGATACCTAAAAAGCCCGGCTATGATCCGGTCGAAATGTTTATGGCCTCAAAGCTTCGGGCAGCGTTCACTTATGCTCATGCACAATCAACTGGGAATCGAGGATGATCTTAAAATAAGTTACGATTTCCGATTCTTCTTTCTTATTGCAGATCAGCTCTAATAGAGTTTCCATCGCTTTTTGCCCTTGTTTATAGGGGAATTGCTCAACAGAGGCAAGGGGGGGAAATGCTGTATAGTTGTTGATAAGCTGATTGCCGTAGCTTACAAAACAGATATTCTTATTTATTTTTCGTTTTTCTTTCCTTGCGTATTGAACGGCATCCTGGGTTACATAGTCGCTAAAGGCGATAATGGCTGTCGGCTTTCGTTTGTGCGTCAAAAGTTGCCTGGTTGCTTCATGAACGCTTGCAGTACTTAAATCAGTTGAAATGATCAGGAAAGGATCAAATTTTAGGCGGTTTTTCGCCATCGCTAACTTATAGCCCTCCTGTCTTTCCTGGCTGACGAGTAGTTTTTCCGGGCCATTGATCATGCCTATAACACGGTGTCCCTTATTGATGAGGAAGTTGATGGCTTGGATTGTTCCTGACTGCATATTGCAGGCCACATAATGTATATTGGACATATTGGGTATGCGGTCAAAAAAAACGACAGGGATATCATATTTTCTCAGTCCTTCAAAATGTTCGTAGTTGCTGGTATTTTTGGAGATGGAGATCAGCAATCCGTCTACACGATGGTTTTTCATGGTCTCCACGATTTTTTTTTCTCTTTCTTCATTGTCATGGGACTGCCCCATTAATACCGTGTATTTATTTTTATTGGCGCAATCTTCAATACCGCTGATGGCATTGGAAAAAAAGGTATCAGAGAGTTCAGGTAAAATTACACCTATGGTAAATGTTTTGCGTTGCTGGAAAAAAATAGCGGTCTGGTTGGGCTCATAACTCAATTCCTTGGCCAGTTGCTGCACCCGGGTTTTGGTCTTAAAGCCAATACAACTGTGATCATGCAAAGCCCTTGAAACGGTTGAAATGGAAACGTTCAACCGTTTTGCAATTTCTTTTAAAGTTGTCAGTTTCTTATCCATAGTGCTCGCCAATAATGATCATTCAAATATAACGATCCTATTCTAATGGTATTACGAATGTCGTTCGTTTGCATGTCCCTGATTTTACGCGGGGAGCATGGAAGAAAAATAAACCGGCGGATCTTACCCTTGATGGCGGTGGACCAACTACTGTAAGAAATGTAGCTGGAAAATAACCGTTATTTCCAGTTGTAATTTGGCTCTGGCCCCATATCAAAAAGTAAATATTTTCCGTTGATTAAATCAGTATGACTGATGAAAGGGCTGTTGATGGGCCTTCCGTCGAGGGATACTTTTTGTACATATTTATTTTCGCGGGATAAATTTTTCGCAACAATTTCTAATTGACGGTCCTTTTCATCT
>JAYVXJ010000036.1:0-2752 GCA_043785285.1 Chitinophagaceae bacterium | reverse complement strand
CTACAGTTATAAAGGCTGCTAAATTGTCGTTGGTGGGCAGAAATTTATTATGGTTATACAGGGGCAAATCTTTGCTGGACATTCCCGGTATCGGAACCCGCAAAATGTGGTTTGATCCTGATATGAGTCTTGGTAACAGCAACTACCAGGGTGTCGAATATGGAACTTTACCAGCTACCCGTAGTTTAGGTATTAATTTACAGCTAACTTTTTAATATAACTTTCTAAATAATATTATTATATGAATCGAATAACAATCTTAAATCGAATTTATACACCTCTTTTTTGTTATGTAATTCTGCTGGGAGCCTGTACGAAAAAATTTGACCAGATCAATACGGACAGAAATACCGTTGCTACAGTTGGAGCTGCAGAACTTCCTTTTCTTTTTTCAAAAGCGGAAGCATCTGCCGTACCTAATATCTGGAACTACCAGGTGGCACAAAACCTTTTTGCTGATCAATATGCGCAGTATTTTGCGTGCACCGCAACTTATTTTCCTTCAGACCGCCTTAATATAAGGATGGACTGGGTTGGAGCCGCGTTTAACCCCATTTATACCGATATGGTGCCACAATTGCAATCCATTGCAGCGGCTTCTCCGGGGTCTGCTGAAGCCGCAATTGGAGACGTTGTGTGGGTGTTGGGCTTTCACAGGGTTACTGATTACTGGGGTCCAATACCTTATTTTCAGGCGGGAAAGCCAGGTAATTCAGTACCATATGATGCGCAGGATAAGATTTATGATGATTTTTTTAAAAGACTTGATGCTGCAGTAACTGTGTTGAAAACACATGTGGGTGAAAACCATTATGGTAGTTATGACCTTATCTATGGTGGTGACGTAAACAAATGGATAAAATTTGCCAACACACTAAGGTTGAGACTGGCAATGCGTATTTCCGCTGTGGATCCGGCAAGGGCGAAGTCTGAAGCCGAAGCTGCTGTTGCCGCCGGTGTTTTTACAAACAGTCCTTCGGATGATGCCCTGATACAAAAAAGCTTGAAAGGCGATGATAACAATGGTCTTTCGAGAATGTCTGACTGGAATGAATTTCGCATGAGTGCTTCTATGGAATCTGTTTTAAATGGTTACAAAGATCCACGCCTCCCTGTTTACTTTCTCCCTGATAACTCAACTTCGGATAATCCCAATGGTACCGGGCATTATGACGGCCTGAGAAACGGACTTACTGCAACTCAATTAACAGAAACTCCTAACCTGGCAACTTCAAACGCAAAGCCTGGTAAACTATGGTCTTCGCCAAGTTTTGGTGGCAATGCTGGTTTCCTTTCCACTTCTCAAAATATTATGTCCGTGGCTGAAGCCTACTTCCTACGTGCCGAAGGCGCAATGCTGGGATGGAATATGGGGGGAACTGCAAAAGAAATGTATGAAGCGGGTATCACTAATTCAATGAAACAATGGGGCATAACGGATGCTGCGGCGATTTCTACTTATATAAACAGTGCCAGTGTGCCGATAGCTCCGGATGATTTCCTTAGCTCTCCTGCAGTGTCAGATGCGCCGGTAAAATTTGCTACCGATGAGGCCACTCAAAAAAAGCAAATTGGTATTCAAAAATGGTTAGCTATTTTCCCCGACGGAACTGAAGCATGGGCAGATTACAGAAGAAGCCGTGCTTTTATCAGATATCCAGTTGCTAATTCTGAAAATCCAGACCTTCCTGATCCAAATACACAATGGATAAGGAGGATTCCATTCCTGCTTTCAGAAAAGCAAAACAACAAGACAGCGGTTGAAGCAGCAGTATCTTTACTTGGCACCGGTGGTGATAAACTAACTACGCCATTATGGTGGGATAAGAATTAATTTATTTGAACTTTTTATACAAAGATTCCATCGAAGGGTTTACATTCGATGGAATCTTTTTTGTGTCATCATGTGCGTGTTCTAAATTTATTTTATGCAAAGACATTTTACTTTTACAATCTTGCTTTTTTTGGGTGTTTTTTTTACCAGTTGCAACAATGAAGACGGAAAACATTTGTTTACCAGGATGGATGAGAAGGCTACGGGGATCAATTTTAAGAATACCTTGTTTGAAGATGGCCCCCTCAATGTTGCCAATTACATTTACTTCTATAATGGCGGAGGCGTTGCCATTGGTGACATCAATAACGACGGTTTACAGGATATTCTTTTTACTGGTAACATGGTAAGGAACCGGTTGTTTTTAAACAAGGGCAATTTTAAGTTTGAAGACATCACGCTGCAAAGTGGTGTAGATAAAATGCAAGGCTGGTGTACCGGCGCTACCATGGCCGATGTAAATGGCGATGGTAAACTGGATATTTATATCTGTAGGAGTGCCGATATAAATCCTGACCTTCGTAAAAATTTATTATTCATCAACAACGGCGATCTTACTTTCACGGAAAAAGCTGCTGCATACGGACTTGATGATAACGGGTATTCCACCCAGGCTTCTTTTTTCGACTATGATAAAGATGGAGATCTCGATTGTTTTATTATCAACCATTCCATTCAAAAATATACAGCAGGCGTGCAGGATAATCCGGAATTGCGAAAGGAAAAAAATCCGGATTATGCCAGCAAATTATATCGCAACGATCACAATCATTTTACCAATGTCAGTGATTCCGCTGGTATTACTTCCAACGTGCTCACTTTTGGCTTAGGGGTGGCCATATCAGATTTTAATAACGATGGATGGCCGGATATTGCGGTTTCCAACGATTTTAATGAACCGGATTACCTGTTTATGAA
>JAYVXJ010000035.1:0-2759 GCA_043785285.1 Chitinophagaceae bacterium | reverse complement strand
CAATTTTCTCATCCTCAGCCCCGGCTAATACCACCGATCCCATTTTCTTTAATGGGTTCTTATGATTTTCATTGAAGTCTTGCTGTTTTTCCAGAATGTCCAGGCAACCAAAAATGGCAGTCATAAAAGACCCATTGTCCGCTTTGTTTTTGCCTGCGATGTCGAAAGCCGTGCCATGATCTGGAGAAGTGCGGACGGCAGGCAGTCCGGCGGTATAGTTCAGTCCCTCCCCAAATGACAGGGATTTGAAAGGAATAAGCCCCTGGTCATGATACATGGCCAGCACCGCGTCAAATTTTTGTTGCTGGTTACGTGCAAAAAACGCGTCGGCGCTGTAAGGGCCAAACACGAGCATATTGTGTTTCGCGTCTTTGATGGCGGGTTTGATAATATCTTCTTCTTCTCTTCCGATCAACCCTTCATCACCGGCGTGCGGATTCAGTCCCAACACCGCAATACGTGGTTTATCGATACCGAAATCCCGGATCAGGGAATCCTTCAGAATATTTAATTTGGAAATAATGGCATCCCGGGTAATGTGTTTTGCGATCTCACTTACGGGAACGTGTTCCGTTACCAGTCCCACTTTGAAATTTTCCGAACTCATCAGCATCAACACATCCTTCATTCCAAATGCCTGCATCAGGTAGGGCGTATGGCCGGTAAAAGAAAATTCACTGCTCTGGATGTTTTTTTTGTGAATAGGGGCAGTTACCAGACCCTGAATCTTTTTATCTTTTAGTGCCTCTACGGCAGCTATCAGGGATTTTACAGCATATTTACCACCTGTTTCGTTGAGGACTCCCGGCGTAATACTCACTTCTTCTTCCCAGCAATTGAAAATATTTACCTGTTTGGGATAAACGCGGGTAAGATCTTTAATGTTCTGGTAATTGAAACTGGACTCCGGTATGGATTTGCGATAAAAATTAATGAGCTTATTGGACGCAAACAGCACAGGCGTGCAGAGTTCCAGCAAGCGGTTATCGGAAAACGTTTTTATAGCCAGCTCGGTGCCGATGCCATTAATATCGCCAATGGAAATGCCAATCACGGGTCTTTGTTGCGGAGTACTCATGTCTCAATTTTTCGAGGGTTAAAAATACGATTATTAGCCTGACCAGATCGTTTATTTTTGCAGTCATGACCCATCTGCCGCGTTCCTTGAAATTAAAGAAATCACTTGGACAACATTTTTTAAAAGACGAGCGCGTTTGCCGGCAGATTGTCGATTCCCTGCTGGAACATCCCTTTACGCAATTATTGGAAATAGGTCCCGGTTCCGGTGCGCTTACAAAGTACCTGATAGAACTTAAAGACATTCATTTCAAAGCGGTGGAGATAGACCGCGAAAAAGCAGCTTATCTTAAAGCCACTTATCCCGGTTTGATTCAGCAGCTCCTGGAAGCGGATTTTTTAAATATGGAAAAGCCTTTTGAAGGCAGGTTTACGGTTATCGGAAATTTTCCATATAATATTTCCACGCAGATCCTTTTTAAAATTTTGGACTGGAGAGAAAATGTGGAACGAACGATTGGCATGTTTCAGAAAGAAGTCGCCCAACGTATTGCTTCCCGTGAAGGAAATAAAACGTATGGGGTGATAAGTGTACTTATACAGGCATTTTATAGAGTGGAGTATTTATTTGAAGTAAGCGAACAGGCATTTACTCCGCCTCCGAAAGTGAAGAGTGCGGTCATCCGGTTAACGCCATTGCCGGAGCCGCTGCCGGCAAGAACAGAAAAGATGTTTTTTTTACTGGTTAAGACAGCCTTCAATCAAAGAAGAAAAATGTTGCGCAATGCCGTGAGGGGATTGTTTTCCGAAGAAGTATTGCAGGATCCACTATTTAACCGGCGTGCAGAGCAGCTTACGATCCGTGAATTTGCAGATCTGACCTGGAGAATGAAATAAGGAAGGCCTGCTTTTATCCAATACCCAATGGCAATGTGTCCGGCGATAGTAAACGCAAATGGTTCAATAACTCAAGTGGCTTAAATAAGTAATAAATGATGCAGTTTTCCGCAAGGATGAACAAAAGACTAAAAAACAGATGAATGAAAAAAGTATTGATTACAGCCAGGGTTCATGAATATTTAATAGAAAGATTATCTGCCAGGGGATTTGTGATAATTCATCTTCCGCTATTAACTTATGAAGAACTGGAGAAGGCTATTGCAGATGTGGAAGGACTGATTGTTACGACCAGATTGAAAGTGGACCGGAATATCCTGCAGCGGGCGCGTTCATTGAAATGGATAGGCAGGCTGGGAAGCGGCATGGAATTGATTGATGTCCCCTTTGCGGAAACAATGGGTATTCAATGTGTGAGCAGTCCGGAAGGCAATCGCAATGCCGTTGCCGAACACGTGCTGGGCATGTTGCTTTCTTTAATGAATAAAATGCCCAAAGCTTTCGGGGAAGTGAAGGAGGGGAAATGGATCCGCGATGCCAACCGGGGCACGGAACTGACAGGGAAAACCGTAGGAATTATCGGATTCGGGAACACCGGATCCGCATTTGCAAAACTGCTCTCTTCTTTTGATGTTACCATACTGGCCTATGATAAATACAAATTTGGATTTGCCAGGGGAAATATCAAAGAAGCGAATATGGACCAGCTTGGTCGTTATGCTGATGTGATCAGTCTCCATGTTCCGCTGACCGATGAAACCTTTCACCTCGCAAACGATCCCTTTTTTTCTTCCTTGAAAAAGTCCCCCTATTTTATCAATAGCTGTCGCGGTAAGGTTCAGGAA
>JAYVXJ010000034.1:0-2768 GCA_043785285.1 Chitinophagaceae bacterium | reverse complement strand
ACCATACCCAGGATGGAAAGGAAAAAACCGGCAAACAATTTCATTTTCGAAGTTTTATTATATGAAGAATAAACGTAAACTAGCTGAACCCCCGCCAATTTAAATCAATTTTCGGGAAAAATGCGGTATCGGGGATTACTAATTATTGATTTGTGCGTTTCGGGTGATATCAGGTAATGCTACCTGTTCACGCCCGGCTGATTTTAAAGATTAAAAAATAAAACACAACAAGCATAGTCATTATCGCCGTTACCAGGAATGTGGTGGTAGCTCCGAATTGAAACCATATCCATCCTGCCATGCTACTGGCCAACAAGGCGCAGATGCTTTGAAAACCGGTAAATGTACCAATAGCAGTAGCGGTATCTTTTTTGTCTGTAATATTGGAGATCCATGCTTTAGCAATACCTTCCGTGGCAGCGGCATATATACCATATCCGAAAAATAATATAAAGAAGAAATACAGGTTGCTGTTCCAGGCCATACCCAAATATACCAGTGCAAATACAAGTAAACCTGACAAAAGAATTTTTCTCAATCCCAAACGGTCACCCAGAATACCAATCGGATAAGCAAATGCAGCATAAATTAAATTGTAGAAAATATAAACACCGATGACTGCGGTATCTGTTAACCCGGCTTCTTTCATCTTCAATAAAAGGAAAACATCAGAGCTGTTAAACAAAGTAAAGATCAATAACCCAATCACCAATTTCCGGTATACGGCCGGACTTTGTTTCCAGTACCTTACAAAATCGAAAAAGCGGGTTGTTGGTATTTTTTCTTTAGCCGCCGGATTTCTATCTTTCAGTAAAAGCGTAAAACTGATAGCCATCAATCCTGGAATAAAAGCAATGAAGAACAAGGTCGTATAGTGATCAGGATGATAATACAGAAAAAAGAGCGCAAATAGAGGACCTATTGCAGCACCCAGGGTATCCATAGAACGGTGGAAGCCAAATACCCTGCCCTTGGTTTGCGGAGTGGCTTCATCCGACAACATCGCATCTCTTGCTCCGGTCCGAATGCCCTTGCCCATGCGGTCAATCGTTCTTGCAGAGAAGATCCAAAAGGGAAAAGTGAAAACAGCCATCATGGGTTTTGAAATTGCGCTGAGTAAATAACCCAGGCGCACAAAGGGCAAACGCTTATGTAAATTGTCTGACAGCTTACCAAAATAGCCCTTACTTAAACCAGCAACCGCTTCTGCAAACCCTTCCAGTAGGCCAATTAGTACAATGGAAAAACCAATGCTTTTCAAATAGAAAGGCATTACGGGATAAAGCATCTCGCTGGCCACATCGGTAAACAGGCTTACCAGGGAGAGAATCCAGATGGTTCTGGTAATGATTTTCGCTTTCAGTATTTTATTTTAAAGTTATAGGAATAGCTTCTCTTACAGCCCAACTGATAAAAAAAGGCCGACACGTACATGTGCGCCGATCTTTAATCCGATAATAGCGAGGGGTAAGTAGCAGGAATCGTGCTACGAATAGACGAAAGATTACTTTTTAATATATTCCTTGTTGCCGTTTGCGGTCAACGTATATCTGCCTCCTTTGGATCATTCATATATGGTTCTGCCTTTTGCATCTGTTCCCACCGATTTGTCGGTGGATTTATTTACCGGATTTACTACCGGTTTGGGATTGGACTTCACCACGGGAGCCGAAACAGGAGTTGGTTTAACGGCAGGGGTTATGGCAGGTGCTGTATTGGCTGCGGCTTTTATTTTATCAGCAGCTTTCTGCGCAACTTTATCTGTTTTTTCCTTGGCAGCTGCTGTTTTTGTAGCCGCTTCCTTATCGGTCTTTGCTTTGGCTTTTGCTTCTTTATCGGCCTTGGCTTTTGCCTTTGCAGCTTCCTTATCTGCCTTTTCTTTGGCTTTATCGGCCTGATCTACTGCTTCTTTTTTTGTTTTTTCCTTTTTACTGGTTGTCGTTTGTGCATTGGCGTTAATGCTAATGGTAAAGAGACAACACGCCAGGAATGCAGTTAGCATGTTTTTCATGTATCGGCTTTTATTTAATGATTAAAACAAAGTGAAAAATATATAGCTTTTATATCAAATTTTAAACTTGCCGGCTAAAGAGGAGAGGAGCCCCTCTGCTTTTGATTTCAACTCCTGGGTCAGGTCAGTTCCGGAAGCAGCAGAATCGAGTAACCCATGCATTGAATCGGGTAGCTTACTCTTAAAATAATCCAGCACATGGTTGACGGCTGCTGTTGCCTGGTCGCCTGTCAATCCTGTTTTTTGCTGAAGTGTTTGAATGAGTTCGTTCATAATTTGTTTTTTTATTTAATGTGAAAAATAAATAACGTAAACCTTAGTTTATGCAGCCACAGCAGAAGACGCTAACCCTGGTTATTTAATTAAGTGGTTACTTATTTTAGCACTTAAAAAATAGGATTTCGCCTTGTATTTACATGTTAATTGCTTGTTAACAGGAGACGATGTGAAAAACTGTAATTTTTAGTTTTTTGATAATAACTCTAATAGGCAAAAAAAAAGAGACCTTTTATACCCACTGTTCAAAACTTATTTCAAATTTCATTTCCCCATTTCCAGGCATTCCTCCTTTAGTCCAGCCACTTTTTTTGTAAAATTCTTCTGCCTTGGTATTGGGGGGCAGTACGTAACCAGACTAGCACAAACAAAGCCCAGCTGTTTTGATCTTTTAGATCGGCTATGGCAAAACCGAATATTTCATTGGCTGTTTCGCAAGCCCAGCCTTTGCCTCTTACGGTTAAATATCCCTGGCAGTCTT
>JAYVXJ010000033.1:0-2770 GCA_043785285.1 Chitinophagaceae bacterium | reverse complement strand
TTTTGCATCTGCAAACCTCGGATCACACCGGTAAGACATCACTATTATTTCATTCTTTAAGGTTAAAGCTCGATGAAAATAAAAAAAAACAATTCCAGAAGAGATTTTCTGAAATCTTCTTCATTAGCGGCAGCAGGATTTCTAATTGTACCAAGACATGTACTGGGCAGGGGTTTCATCGCTCCCAGCGATAAACTCAATATTGCCGGAATCGGCGCAGGCGGAAAAGGACAGAGTGATCTGTTTGAGTTTTCTAAAAGCCCAAATGTCAATATCGCTTATTTATGCGACGTGGATGACCGTCAGATCAAAACTTCGGTTGAACGTTTTCCAAAAGCCAAACGCTATTATGATTTCCGCGAGATGCTGGAAAAAGAACACAAGCATATTGATGCGGTTTCCGTTTCCATACCAGATAATTGCCATGCCGTTGCAGCTATCGCTGCCATGCAACTGGGTAAGCATGTGTATGTACAGAAACCGATGACACATGATATTTACGAAGCGCGGATGCTAACGGAAGCGGCTAAACGCTATAAAGTGGTTACGCAAATGGGTAACCAGGGTTCTTCCGGAAACGGTGTGCGCACCATGCAGGAATGGTATAACGCCGGCCTCATTGGAGATGCCACGGCTATTCATGTGTGGACCAACAGGCCGGTTTGGCCACAGGGAAACGGAACTCCGAAAAGTACTGATCCGGTTCCCCCTGAATTGAAGTGGGATCTCTGGCTCGGCCCAACCCAGGAGCAGACTTATCACAAAGAATATGTCCCTTTCAACTGGCGCGGTTACTGGGCCTTCGGTACCGGCGCCCTCGGTGATATGGGTTGCCACCTGATTGATCCGGCTTTTAAAACCGTAGGACTGGGATATCCTTCCGAAGTGGAATGCAGCGCTGTATCCATCTTTGAAAAAATGTGGACACCCGATTATAATCCGGAAAGCTGCCCTGCGGCATCTTCGATAATATTAAAATTCCCGGGAAAACAAGGAAAGCCGGACGTAAAAATGTATTGGAATGATGGGGGCATATTGCCGGAAAGACCCGATGAACTTGGCCCGGATGAAGTGTTTGGCGATAACGAGGGTTGCGGCGTATTGATTACAGGAACCAAAGGAAAAATGATGTGTGGCACGTATGGGATCAACCCAACCTTATTACCCACTTCCAAAACCAAAGAGGTGCATGTTCCGGAAACACTGGCGCGTGTTCCCGAAGGACATTATTTACAATGGGTAAATGCCTGTATCGCGGGATATGGTCAAAAGGAATTGAGCTCTTCCTTTGATTATGCTGGTCCGCTTACGGAAACTGTGCTGATGGGAAACCTGGCGCTGAGAAGCTGGAATGTAAAAAATGAAAAAGATTTTCCCGGAAGAAAAAAATTACTATGGGATGCAGTGAATATGAAAATCACCAACTTTGATGAAGCCAATCAGTTTGTAAAAAGAGAATACCGCAAAGGCTGGTAAACATTTTTCATTCTAAAAATTGGGGCGCCCTGTTAGGGCTTGCGGCCTATTTTTAGAATGAACATTATTCCAACCTACTGCTGTTCTGTATTTCTTAAACAAACCGGATTTTGCCGCTTCTAACTCATCGCAATATTATTTCTGGAGAAAGATTCAAAAATATTCAGCAACAATTCATTGCGGAGGGAATTGGTTTCCGTTAATTCGGAAACCCAGAATGTAATTTCAAAATTGACCGCGTTGTTTGCGAACGAATCCACAATAACTGCGGGAGCCTTGTCTTTCATGATTTTGGTGTTCTTCTTTATTTCTTCTTCCATCAGATCCCGGGCTTTCCGGAATTCTGATTTATAAGGAACGGCTATGAGTATGCGCACCCGCCGGTTGCGATTATGCAGGGTCCAGTTGATGAGTTGCTGGGATAACAGATCTCCGTTTGGAACGATAATGTTTGCACCTTCTCCGTTATTGATCCTGCTGGATCTTACGCCAATCTCCCGCACAATACCTGTCCTTCCTCCAATCTCAATCGTGTCGCCTATCTGAATTGGCCGCTCAAATGCAATGATGACTCCGGAAACGAGGTTATTCACCAGGTTTTGTAATCCGAAGCCGATACCAACGCCCAGGGCACCGAGCAGGATAGATAGTCTGTTGATGGGCATACCCGTTGCTGCAACGGCAACGAGGATTCCCGCTGTCCATATCCCGATCCGTACAATCAAGGCGATGGATCCCAGTTTGCTTTTCTTCTGAGTCCCGGAATGCTGGCGCTGACTAAAAAAGAAACTCACGAACTGCGATAATATGGAGGATAACCAGATGATCAGCAAAAACAGAAGACCGCTGGAATAGCTATACGTGATACTTCCGATGGACCGCCGTTTATTAAAGAAGAAGTTGAGAAAAGAATAGACCTCATCGTACAGGGTGAGGTTCCGGAGAATGGAAAACAGCCATACCAGGCTAGCTGCAACCCATACTATTTTCCGCAGTTTGGTGTTCAGGTCTACAAAATTCAGAAACGCAGAGAACCGGTTATTGATATAGGCTTCTGATTGAATATATACCGCATCCACCAGAATTCCACAGCACACTTTCAGCGTAACCGCCAGTACGAGACTGTCGATGGCGCTTATAGCAAAAATTTTAGAAAGGGTCAACCTTCCGGTGAAATTGCATCCCACCGATATGCTTATTTGAATGAGCGTTAGTATCAGCACAAGTTTCCGGGCGGGAGAATCTTCCAGGTTTTTGAAAAGCACGATTTTTTTTCTTAGCATCCACACACAAA